>JAKASN010000057.1 GCA_021819025.1 Actinomycetes bacterium
CTAGCAGCTGGATCCGGCTCTGGCACGCTCCACGCCGAGCCGCGTGGTGGTTACGGCTGCGATGCCTCGAGATAATTAGCGGTGGGGACGTTTGGGCTGTGGCAGCGGCTATTTATCGGTCGCTCGCGGGTTTCTACCCTTGTTGCTATCTCGCAAGAGAGAGTCTTTTCATGCCAGCGCAGATCCAGCGACCTACGAAGCGCTGGTGGGGTGTCAAGCGCTATTGGTCTCTCTTTTCGCGGTCAACAAGAGTGCCGCTCGTTTAGCGAAACCCCAACCAACCCGGTATCAGCGTGACGGCCAAGTTGAGTTCGTGGTCGAGTTGGCGTGCATTTGGGCATATTTCTACGAGGGTCGCCCAAAAGTGCGGAGAGTGATTCAGCTCTTTTAGGTGGGCAAGTTCATGAAGTAATACGTAGTCCACGAGGTGCGGTGGTAAAAAGGCGAGGCGGAGGTTGAGGCTGATAGCCCCGCCGGAGGAGCAGCTTGCCCAACGTGACTTCTGCGAGCGAATCGTGATACCAGTTGGATGGAGTTGATGGGCTTCGGCGAGCACCGCCAAGCGCTCAGAAAGCGGCGTTTTCGCCCGTCGGGCAATCCAATTTCGCAAAGCGACAGCGGCCTCATCGTCTTTTACGCAACGTCCGCGACTTACTAGTAGCTCTGGATAGCGGCTAAGAAGTTGGATTCGCGTGGGATCGCCGTGCAACCCATTGCTGCGAATCGTCCATCTCTCTGAGAAAGCGTCGAGCCGCAATTCGCTTGGGAGGGAGGTGTCGAGAGGGGGGCGGCGAAGTGCCGCCTCGCGCATCCGCTTGCGCGCGCGCTCGAGCCAGTCCGAGTTGGCGTTGACGAGATTATCGATCTCTTGAGCGTCGTATCCCCTCGGCACCACTACCGTAATTGATTGGTCGTCGGCGACTACGATGCGAATGCGCTTTGCCCGGCTACTTACCCGAATTTGGTAGTCACTCGAAGACGGCTTATGCACAACCCCACTTGTTTCCCGGTTCGATCTGATGGAATTCTAACCCTGGTTTGGTACATCGCAGGGGTGAGCTCGGATGAATCGGCCGACAGTTTACCGTTGGGGTGACTTTTTCTGAAGCGCTCCCGAGATCTGCCACGAGTGCCGCACTCTGAGTCGGGAAATCTCGGCTTAGGCCCTTGGCGAAGACAGCAACCTCGTCGGCGCAGCAATCGAAGGCCATTTGGCCGTCGGGTCAAGGTGTGATAAAAAAGAGAGAGTGCCTTTTGCACAGCTTCAGCGTTTGCGCTCCATCTCTCTATCTGCAAGCCGTTGGTGCGATGATAGACACTGCGAGCCAGCAACGTGAGACAATAACGGCCACTACTTCGATCTTCAGGAAACTGTGGCGCTCATGGTCTTGAAACAATGGGTGAACGCTGCGAAGGTGGAACGTCCTCACCAGGTTCGCGGGTTCCGATATGGGCGAGCACAGAAGCTCGTGAGCACCTCGGTCATATCTCTAACACCAGGTCGTCATCCATCTCGTCAGCGTCGGCCACTACGATCCGGCGCCCTTGAGCTGACCGAGCCGGCTCCAGATTCTCCACTTCCGAATCTGGCGAGGCGGTCCCGATGTTCGACGATGATGTTAGAGGCACTTGAGTCAGCGAGTATCCGCTCGAACTTGGGCGCCTGTGCGTTCATGCCAGATCCGACTTCGGTGACCACTTTGTCCACCGCCATCGGCGCAGCGCTTACCCACGAAACGAGCCGAGCTACCTGCCTCTCCAGATCGCTCCGCTGGTCGGAAGACGACACCCGAGCGTAGCTCACACTTCGAGTCTTCTCCATCGACCCAGTGCCGTCGATGTTCTCAAGGATCAGTTTCCCTACCCGCTGGGCGGGAACGGGCAGCTTCCCCTCCCGGTACCAGCCGTAGGCGGTGTGTTTGTTCACACCTACCCGATTCGCCCGTTCTGATAGGTTCACCGCCAAATACTTGTACACGCTTTCGCATACTGTAAGCCACTTCGCTGACGGCAGTTACCACCCCTCTAGAGCCAACCAATAACCACAGCAAAGCTAGGGAACGGTCGCCGTTACCGCGTGGACCGGTATGAGAGTTTGACTATCGCAGTGCGTTGCGGGGCAATAGTGCTTTGAGAAGGGGCTTACGCAACGAAGTGACCTTTGTCCCTTGCCGAAGGATACGTCAAGTACCACTATGGGGTAGCTGGCTGAAACGCGAAAGATTCGAGAACGACTCGGCTTTGCGCGCAGCGAAGTTTTGCGCGGCGCCCAAATGGATGGAGGCGGGAATGGAGCTGGCGACTTACGCGCCATTCATTGAGGCAACTGCGATGGGCCTCGGCGTGGGCATGGAGCGCGAGTGGAGCAAGAAAGATGGCGAGGCCCAAACTGCGGGTTCGCGCACGTTCGCTCTGTTGGCCCTGTTGGGCTGCGTCGCGTCGTCTATCGGACCCTACTTAGCTGCAGCGGCCCTACTTGGCGTAGCGGCGCTTTTGACAGTAGGATATCTGCGCACCGCTTCTGAAGATCTCGGTGCGACAACCGAGACCGCAGCACTTCTGACCTATGTTCTTGGGTCGCTAATCTACAAGGACGCCACGCTCGGGGTTGCGCTTGGCGTGGTCATGGTGGTGCTTCTTGCCTCCAAGGAGCAGATCCATGAAGTAACCAATCACTGGATGAGCGGCGTGGAGATGGCGGATGCCATTCGCTTCTTCGTGATCGCCTTTGTCATCTTGCCGGTGCTACCCAATCGCGGCCTTGGCCCCTATGGAGTCCTCAATCCATATCGGATTTGGTTGCTCGTCGTGGCACTTACGGGGATTAGCTGGCTGGGATATATTTCCGTAAAAGTAGTAGGGGAGTCGCGAGGGGCGATCTTCTCGGGCTTGGCGGGCGGCTTTATCTCCGCCTCTGCTACTACCGCGACATTGGGTACCGCGAGCCGGAGAGCCGGGGCAAGCCGCTACGCATACTTGGCAGGTGCGCTTGCCTCAAGCGGGTCGACCGCGGTTCAATTGCTCCTCGTCTTGGGAGTTGCAAACCCTAGGGTACTTTCAGCAATCTTTTTGCCGTTGGTGGTGGCCTTGTTCTTGATTGCGGCCGAGGCGATAGCAGTCGTTCACTTTAGCGCCAAAGGTGTTCTCGCTCCTGGCGACTCCGGGTTGCCTGGCCCTGTGACCAAGCCGAAGAGGCCATTTTCCTTGGTGCCAGCGATCAGCCTGGCGGCCATCTTGACTCTGGTACTGTTGGCATCACGATGGGCATCGCAAGTCTTTGGCTCGACTGGAACACTTGTGGCCTCTGTGCTTGCCGGGTTTGCTGATGCACACGCTCCTGCGCTTTCCGCAGCTTCACTTGCCGCAACGGGCGCAATCACGACTCATGTTGCTCTGGTTGCTTCTGGGTTGGCGCTGGCGGCCAACACGGTCACCAAGGTAGTGCTGGCAACAGTTACCGGTGGAGCCAGTTTTGGTATCGCCCTACTCGCCTTGCTCCTCCTTCCCGCGCTGGGATTCGGGGTGTTGCTCTTAGCCCATTGGTGAAAGCGAACTCATCGCCAACCATTGTCAAGGCAAGCGTCCCAATCACAAATAGCACAGCTCCACTTGGCGCCCATTGAGAAACCGCGAAGGTATTTCCGGCTTCAGCCCGGCGATATTGCAGCTGCCCCGTGGCGAGACCGTGTTTGCGGGCCAACGCACGGAAGGCTTTTATGTCGATCTCGGGTCGATCTTTGTCTTGGGCGATCTGGGAACATTTTCTCCGGCACAGCTCATTGCAGGACCCGCCAGCGCCGGAGTGAACGTGCATGGCATTGCGATTCAGGTGCCGATTACACCGCTCATGGGAAACTCTCTCACCCCGTCTGGGTCCTGCGACCCGCCCCTGTCGTCGGGGTGTGGACCCCGGGCGAGTCCGCATAAGGCACGTCGATACAACCGGGGTGGTGGCCAGGATCTTGTGCCGGACCCTTCGTGCAGCTCTCGCGCCTTGGAAATCCTCTCGCTAACGAAGCTCTTGTTCTCGCTGCAATGATGGACTTGTGGAATTCGCTTCCCTTGTTGGGGAGATAAATAGTTAATTCCCAACTTCGAGCATGCGGAGTTGGCTGACCCCTTGCCCGTTCGCTATCCTGGCGTCTTTGCCGTGTTTGCCGTGTTTGCCGTGTTCGCCGCGTTCAGCGCGGCGAGAGCTGACCTCGTCGCGATTCTGTTGAGCGGGATCCTCCCTGGTGTCGTTCCGGGAATTCAAAATTACCTTGGGCCGACCATAGCGGATATGCTTGGCCTCAACCTGGCCGTTGCGCCGGCCTTATCTCCGGGCATCTCATGGCATTCTTGGGGGCGACCTTGTCGGCTATCGCAATGTTCACAGGGTCTTTGACGACGTTACCACCATCGAGCTTCGCGCCATAGCGGGCCCTACCTTTCCTCTCGTCGGCCATAGCTATGAGCCCGACTGCGCAGCGGGAGCCCTCTGCTATGTCGTCGACCCGTCGACAACCTCACTCGCTGGGCTCGGTGCGATCAGGGAATCCGGCCTCATTGGCTTTCCTTATTTGGCCACACCTTGGGATGGATTCGATGACCCATTGACGACTCCAACGCCGAAGTTGGCTAATCCGTATATGTTGCTAACTTCCTTGAAGGCCCATGTCCACCGTGTTTGAGATCGAGGCGATGAGGGATCTCCCGCCAATGTCAGGGACCCATGAGCGCTCGCGAGACAGCTTCGAGCATGCCTCGTCTCAACCTGGGCGGTTCGGCAGCGGTTCTCGACATCGGTGGCGGCGCCAGTGCGCTTGTCATCTCGTCTGATGCGACGCTCAAGGTCCTCGAGGTGTTCCTCGGGGCCCGCGATCCGACGAGAGAGACTACCCAGGTGTGAATATTGCTCAGAACGGTTGGAGGGGAGACCCGTTACGCGGGAGTTGTCGGATCGTTGAAGTGCGGCCATGATCAGATTCTCGAACCTGACGGCTCGCCCGCAGAGTTGGTTGCCGTGCGTGGCTGCGAAGTGACAGAACAGCGTTGGTGCTCGGTGCCCTGCCAATTGTGCACCCTGGGTTTGTCCCGCGAGACTTTCTGGTGGCTTCGATGGTTGGTGGTTGTGGCTCTAACTCTCAGTGCCAGGTCGCGGTAACTCGCCTTCTCCTGGATTAACATCGCCAAGATTGGCGAGAAAAAGCGTTGCGCCAAATCGATCTTTGCCAAGTCGAATCCCGGCCTCTGGCCATTCATCTCCTGGGGAGGCTATTTTTTTGGTTTGAAGCTCCCTGCAGCGAGAAGAGGAGATTTTTCGGCGCGCCCATCGCGGTGGATCGTGATCGACTTTTATAGGTGAAAATCAGAGCGCTGCTGCGACGAGGCGATGAAAAGGGCTCTTCGCAGACCAAGTTTCGACAGCCTTGGTAGTCATTAAGGCAGACGCCTTGCGAAGCGATTTCCGCGTAGGCTTCCTCGGACCTCGATTAGCTACACCGCAGGCAATGACGTGTTTGGGTATCGCGTCGCGCTTACCGTTTTTAGCTCCGGAAAACGATGAGAGACTTCAAGAAGTGTCGCGAGAGTAACTGCCCCTCCAGCTCTGAGGCGGTGGCGACGCCCTGGCTCACATTTGCAACGCTACTCCAACAAAGTGTAAAATTAAGCTTCTGCCCCTAGGGCTCTCGAGATGAATTTGTGGAAGGACGCCCATGACAAGCGTAGCCCAGTCCGTTGAAGAACTTTTTGGCGTTGACGCACTCTTGAGCGATGAAGAGCAGGGCATGCGTGACGTGGTACGCAAGTTCGTTGACAAGCGAATCAAGCCCGAGATCGCAGACTGGTTTGAGCGAGGCGAACTTCCGGTTCGCGAGCTTGCTCGCGAATTGGGAAGTCTCGGCGTGTTGGGGATGCACCTTGATGGATACGGTTGTGCTGGGACGAGCGCCGTTTCCTACGGCCTTGCCTGCATCGAACTTGAAGCGGGGGATTCCGGGATCAGGTCCTTGGTGAGCGTCCAGGGTTCGCTGGCGATGAAGGCGATTCATGCCTTTGGATCTGAGGAGCAAAAGCAAGAGTGGCTACCTGACATGGCCTCTGGCGAGGTGATCGGGTGCTTCGGGTTGACGGAGCCCGACTTTGGTTCCAATCCAGCAGGCATGAGGACCAACGCCAAGCGTGACGGTGACGATTGGATTCTCAATGGTACCAAAATGTGGATTACCAATGGCGATGTCGCTGGAGTAGCAGTAGTTTGGGCACGCACCGACGAAGGAGTTCGCGGCTTCATCGTGCCTAGTGAAACCTCAGGCTTTACCGCAAACCCCATTCACCACAAGCTCTCTTTGCGCGCGTCGGTGACCTCAGAACTAGTTCTAGATAATGTGAGGCTCCCCGCGGAGAGTGTTCTCCCCGGTGTTTCGAGTTTGCGCGGCCCATTAACCTGTTTGAACGAAGCGCGTTTTGGCATTCTCTTTGGCACCCTCGGTGCGGCGCGTGATTGTCTTGAGAGCGCCATTAGCTACGGAATAGACCGTGTACAATTTGACAAACCGATTGCCTCCTATCAACTTACGCAAAAGAAATATGCTGACATGGCGCTTGAATGGGGCAAGGGAATGCTGTTGGCGCTGCATCTTGGCCGCCTCAAGGATCAAGGTGTGCTCCGTCCCGAGCAGGTGAGCGTCGGCAAGTTGAACAACGCGCGGGCCGCACTTGATATCGCTCGGCAGTGCCGGGGGATTCTCGGCGCAAATGGGGTCACTTTGGAGTATCCGGTGATACGTCATATGAATAATCTTGAGTCGGTGTTTACCTACGAAGGTACCAATGAGATGCATACCCTAGTAGTGGGTGAAGCCTTGACCGGAATTGCGGCTTATCGCTGACGCTCCGGCGGGCGCAAGCTCCCCCCGGCGCCCTTAGCTGCGCGCAAAAGTTACCTCTTGGGCACCAGCTCGAGAGGGCAATGGTGCTCTCAATCAGGTGGCAAAATCGTCTCCGCCATGAGTTCTTCTCGGCTCACCAGCGATAAAACCCTTCACCAGACTTCTGCCCTAGCTTTCCGGCGGCAACCATGTCTTTGAGGAGCTGCGGCGGAGCATAGCGATCCCCGTACACTTGGGCAAGATTGGTCGCGATAGCGAGGCGTACATCGAGGCCGACCAAGTCGCCTAGGCGCAGCGGCCCCATCGGATAACCGTAGCCCAGCACCATGGCTTTATCGATATCTTCAGGCGAAGCGATATGTTCCTCGACCATTCGAATCGCTTCGATGCCAAGAAGCACGCCAAGGCGGCTACTGGCAAAGCCGGGAGCGTCTTTGACGACGATGGGCTCTTTATTCAAGATCCGGGCGAACGCTTGTGCTTGCGCAACGGTATCGGGGGCGGATTTGGAGCCCACTACCACCTCTACGAGCTTCATGGACCAAACTGGGTTGAAAAAGTGCATCCCGACAAAGGCGGAGGGGTCCTTTAGGGCTTCTGAAAGCGTGGTGATTGAGAGGGCGGAAGTGTTGGAGGCTAAGTGTCTCGGATGGCGTGCTTCTGCCTGGTGGAGTACCGTAGCCTTGAGTTGGGCATCCTCGGGAACTGCTTCGATGATCCAGTCAAGGTCCTCGGGGAGTTCTTCAACTTTTGTGAATATCAGCAACCTTGCTTGGGCGGCATCTTTTTTTGCTGCAGTGATTTTGCCCCGCTGAACACCAGAGGCAAGAATGGCTTCTATGCGGTTGGAGACTACCTCAGCCTGGGACGGTAGCGATTCGACCAAAAAGGCCGACGATTCCGCGGTAATGACGGCGTGTGCTATTCCGATCCCCATGGTGCCGCCACCAATAACTCCAACCTGCATCTGCAGCCTCCGCTTTATTCGTGCTGGGCTCCGATTTCATGTGTCGCAACCCAAATATCCTTGCACTATCACCAATCTAGTTGTGTGCGCCGTGACCTCAAATTCCAAGGTCAAGTTGAAGTTGGGAAAACGTGAATAACGCCGAAGAGTTCTGAGGAGATCCGAGGGGGCGCGATATCCTTTTGTCTTGAGGATGCACTTCGCCTTACAGCCGAATTGTTGCGAACTAGCTCTTTAGATAGTCCGCTCGGGCCTCGATCGCGGCAACTGTGGTGGGACACGACGCGGAGTCCAGAGGTTGACAGAGCCCATTTGAGGCTTCCGACAGGTAAAAGTCAGGGAATTTACAGCGATCTTCCAGCTTCACATAGCTAAATTACCCTCGTGAGAAATTTTTCCGAGGTGCTCGGTGTCTGAAAAGGGC
This sequence comes from Actinomycetes bacterium, assembly GCA_021819025.1. GTDB lineage: Bacteria > Actinomycetota > Acidimicrobiia > Acidimicrobiales > Acidimicrobiaceae > Acidithrix. The sequence goes on from JAKASN010000057.1 coordinate 8,267, forward strand.
TTGGTAGAAGGTAGGGCGGGCAATTTGAGACGCGTGCTGACCTACCTAATCATCGCGGTGGTCCTCTTCGGCGGCGGATATGCGACCCGCACGTACACCTCGAAA
>JAKASN010000058.1 GCA_021819025.1 Actinomycetes bacterium
CTACCGCCACGGAGACTAGCAGAGCTGCGCCAAAGCCAACGGCGACCACGCCAACGTTTGCACCGGTACCCAAGGTGAACCAGTGCGACATCACCCAAGCACCGACCATCGCCGAGAAGCCGAGGTTGGCTCCAACCGAAAGATCGATCCCGGCGGTACAAATTACAAAAGTCTCCCCGAGGGCAACCAAGAGAACTTCCAGCGCCGTATTAGAAGTGTTCAGCCAGCTTGCTCGAGAAAAGAAGACCGGCGCCTTGAGACCAAAGCCCACAATGAGCAAGAGGAGCAATCCCCCCATCCAAAGGTCCCGAAGCGAGTTGCGCCCACGGCGTAGAGCTTCCCTGACCTTGGGGCGCGGAGCCTCGGCTTCATTTTGCTGAAGTTGCAAATTGATCGCCATCACTGTCCTCTTTCGAGAACCGGCTTGACGAGATCGCCAATCTTTGCGCCGGTAATATAGCCAATAAGATTTTCGCTGGTCAGCTCCGAGGAGTCCAGCGTCGTCGCCACCCTACCGAGACGCAAAACCACGACGCGATCACAAACTGCCATCACGTCTTGCATCTGATGACTGATGAAAATGACTGCAATTCCCTGCTCTCGTACGCGCCGGATAAGTTCGAGGACCTGGGCCTGTTGCTCAACGCCCAAGGCGCTTGTGGGTTCGTCAAGCAGCAATACCTTGGAGGTCCATGCTGCAGCACGCGCTATCGCGAGCGCCTGTCGTTGCCCGCCTGAAAGTTCGCGGGTCGCCAGGGTCACATTAGGGATGCGAGTGCCTAGGCGTGCGAGTTCTCTCGTGGTGTGTTCACGCATCTCCTTGTTATCAAGCCAGCCAACCATGCGCGCCAATCGACCTTTAGCAATGATCTCGCGGCCAAGAAAGAAATTGGATACTACGTCGCGCTGCGCCGCGAGAGCAAGGTCCTGATAAACAGTGGCTATTCCCGCTTCCTTGGCAGCGTGTGGTGTGGCAAAAGTAACAACTTCGCCGTCGAGGCGTATCTCGCCTTCGGATGGCGGAATCGCCCCAGCGAGAATCTTGAGCAGCGTGGACTTACCCGCACCGTTGTCACCTACCAACCCCAAGACTTCCCCAGCGTTGACCTCAAGGCTTACTTCGCTCAGCGCGTGTACGCCGCCATAATGCTTGCTAATGCCATGCACCGCTAAACGTGCTGTCACGTCAAGCCCCCTATCCTCAACCAAGTCCGTCATGGTACTCACGCTTAACAATTTGCCCCTCCACAAACACTAGAACACGCTCGGGCATCACGTTTACCAAGGCACGCTCATCTTTGACGACCTTAAATTCCAGTTCGAAAAGCACCCTCGAATAATTCCCGGCGCGTCGGACAATTTGAAGCACAGTGCAACCGCGCTTGCCATGGCAAGGAATCGAAGCGCCCCAGGGTCCGAGCCATCGCTCCCCGGCGGAGGTCGATCCGCCAGAGTGGATGGTTCCCAATGAGTTGTGCGATCAATCCGGGCTGCGAGGAGCCTGCAATCGCCGAAGCACACCGCCGACTCCCCGTCTCCCAGTTCACCCCTCACGAGACCAAGGACCTAATTACACCTTGTAGAAGTACTTGGCGAAGCTAGGGAGCTTGGAATCGGCGGTAGTTATCAGCACGTCTGGCAACTGCACCTGCGCCTTGATCGAGGACTTCTTGCCGGTGAGATAGTCGTAGGCATATTGAGCGGCTAGTACACCTTCTTGGCTCGGCTGCTGCGCAACGAGCGCGGAGATTTGACCAGCCTGGAGCATCTTCACCGAGTTCGGCCCAGCGTCAAATCCGACCACGGTCACCTTGCCGGTAGTACCATTGGCCGAAAACGCATCCGCAGCTCCTTCTGCACCGGTTCCCGAAACCGCAAAGAAGGCCTTTATGGTAGGATGCGCCAGCATCAGTGCATTCACCGCGGTGGTGCTATCGGCGACAGCTTGTCCGGTATATTGCACCGTCACGACTTGGATATTCGGGTAAGCCGCCTTGATCTCGTTCTCGAAACCCTGAACTCGCGCGACCTGCGTGGTCGCCGTGGCCGAAATGCTAAGAATCGCGACTTGCCCGCTTCCACCAAGTGCCTTGCCGATGAAGTCGGCCGCAAGCTTGCCGCCCTCCTGGTTGTCGGTGGTGATCTGGCTGGTGATCTGCGAGGTGTCAGTCAAGGTGGTGTCAGTGGTGATGACCGGGATTCCCGCGCTCAAGCAGGTATTGATTGCCGGGGCCATCGCCACCGGATCTGTCGGCGAGACCACGAGCACACTTGGATGCTGAGTACAAACGCCGTCCACAATGGGTGTTTGGGCAGACGGGCTGAACGCTGCTGCACCTTGGTAGACGAACTTCATGCCAAGAGAGGTTGCCTCGGCCTTCATTCCCGCAGCAAGTGAATCGTAGAACGCGATACCGGTTACCCCGGGAACGTAAGCGATGGTATACGAGGCCTTTGCGGCAGTAGTACTAGTAGTTGACGAGGAGCCGCTCGAGGTGGATCCGCACGCTGCTGCGAGCACTCCAACGGCAGCAACTGATGCTAACCCCATCATTCGGCGTGCCCCCCGATTCTGCTTCTTGATATTGATGCGCATCTGTTCTCCTTAGTAATGTGCGTCTTGTAATTGTCTGCCGGGCGCAAAAACGCCCTGCTAGGTAGTAGGTAGATCCCCGTGTGGACCGTAGATCCAGATCATCCATTGCGGCTCTCTGCCCGTATTGATGTGCTGGTGCCAAACTCCTTTCTTGATATACATGAAGGTGTGCTCAGCAAATGGGGTTCGGTTCCCGTCCGCGTCCGCCACCTCTCCGGTGCCCTTGACGATGAAGTCAATCTCCTCGGAATCGGGATGGTTGTGTAACGACGACGCCTCCCCTGGCTCAAAGATGGTCAGACCGGCGTTCAAAAATTCACTGTCTCGCAGGTCTTGGCCCAAAACCTTGAAGACCTTACGCCTAAAGCCCTCCTCGTCGAGTCCTAGCCAAATCGGTGTGCCGTCCTTGAATGGATCAATTACCTCTGTCATTTCCTGTCCTTTCTCAAAATTGGGTTACTCAAGACCGCTCCCGCATCAGACGATGAACCGACCCTGATAGATGTCGTTTATGTTCCAATGGCCCGGCGTAGGAACTGGTTCGTTCACCATGGGCACATCAAGCAGGGCCGGCCGCCGCTGCCCCAGCGCCTTGGCGAGAGCTATTTTGAACTCCTCCGGTGAAGTGACCGAGTACCCGTCGGCGCCACATGCTCTGGCATACGCCGCAAAATCGGGCGAATAGGGGGCCCCTGAACGATCTTCAAACACCGTGCCGAAGCTGTGTCCATAATTGCTGTGCTCGAGGTCTGCAATCGTCCCGTGTGCACGGTTGTTCATCACCACCCAGACCACAGGTAGCCCCTGTTCAACTGCTGTTGGCACCGCCGGAAGTTGCGCGCTCATGCCGCCATCGCCGATTAGCGCGACCACCACCCGATTCGGCAACGCGATTTGCACCCCGATGGCGGCTGCGGGGCCGAAACCCATCGTCGATGCGCCACCCGGAGTAATGAACTTGCCTTGTGCGGGGAGCTGGTACCCCTGTGCGACGCCATTCTTATTCCATCCCACGTCGGTGACCAAGATGGCATCGCTCGGAAGTGTCTCCAACAAGTCCTGCAAAATACGCTCCGGCCGGAGCGGAAATTGATCGCTGGATCCCTTCTCCTTGGTGCGCGCCCATAGAGCGCTTCTCATCGCTGCGATCTCCTCGCGAAGTTCCGGGCGAGACCTTCCAACGGGAGACAGTTGGAGAAGTGACTTCGAGATCTCCACTACCGCCTCATTGACGTCAGCGACGACTCCAATCTCGACAGGATAATTCCGTCCAATTTCATCTGGATCGATATCTACTTGAATGAGTCGAGATGGCGGGAACTGCCAAGTGTACTCTGGCATCCACGAACTGGAATCGGTCTCGGCAAAGCGCGTCGCGAGAGCCAACACGACGTCCGCGTCCTTGGCGTAGTCGTTGGTGAACTTCGATCCCCAGAATCCCGTCATTCCCAGGACGAGTGGGTGGTCATCTTCGACTGCGCCTTTGCCCATAAGCGAGTGCGCAATGGGAATGTCGAGATGTTCGGCGATAGCCTTGAGCGCGACAAGGCCGCGCGGGGTCTTGATACCTCCACCGAGATAGATGAGCGGGCGCTTAGCGCCGATGAGCATTGCAGCGATTGACTCTGCCACCCCCAAGCCGAGACCCGGCGCGCTGGGATTGATCGGGCGGAGAGGGGGAGACTGATAAGTCAACGGCAATTCGCGTGAGAACATATCCATGGGGACGTTCAACAAAACGGCTCCGGGGCGTCCTGAGGTCGCTGTCCAAAAGGCGCGCTCAGTAAAGCGTGGCAAGTCCTCGACGCGCTCCACGTTCCACGCCCGCTTTACAAATGGCCGGTAGACATCCGCTTGGGATGCGTTGTTGTGGAGGTTAATTTCCTGGTGCGGGTGCCTACCGTAGTAATAGCTCGGAACGTCTCCGGCAATGGCAATTAGTGGAACCGAATCGAGTGCGGCGGTGTAGACGCCCGTCGCGGCGTTGATCATTCCCGGACCGACATGGGTTAGAAGAACGCCGGGCTTGCCCGAAGCGCGGGCATATCCGTCTGCGGCATGGGCGGCCGTTTGCTCATGACGGTTAATTACAAACTCGATCTTGCTGCGACTCAGGGCGTCAAGAACGGCGATATTGGTATGGCCGCACAAGCCGAAGACGTACTCGACGCCGTATGCTTCAAGTTGCATCACCAGTGCCTCAGCACCAGTAATGCGCGCATTAGGGCGTTCCACACTTGAGGATGCGACGTTCACGGCAAATCTCCTTCATCAACAATCGATATCCATGATTTGCCAGGAACTTCGTGAGCCTGCTCGAACGCGCGCTGAGCATCTTCGAGGCCGAACCGCGCCTGCACCACCTTGTGGAGAAAGTTCGGCGCTTCACCCACCGTTGTGGCAAAGTCAATCGGATGGTCATAGATCATCGATCCGACCAGCGTGAGTCGGCGCCGCACGATATCTGCCGGAATCACGTGCACCGCGTGACTGGCGAGGCCGATTAGGACGACGGTGGCTCCCGGAGCTGCCGAGGCCAAGGCCGTCTCAAAGCCGCCTTCGGAACCCGAGGTTTCAAAGACTTTGTCATAATAGCCAGAGTTGCGCTCTTGGTGGGGCAACGCCCCAAGCTCGGTGGCCAACTGAGAGCGTTGGGGATTCACTTCCACAAAGTGCGCATCGAATCCGCGAGCAACCAACAACCCGAGCAAGAGAAGGCCAGTAGAACCGGCACCCACCACCAGGCACCTCTCCCCTTTTTGAATCTGGGAACGACGCATCGCGGCAACACCCACGGTCAAAGGCTCGAGACAAATGAGTTCTGCGAGTGTCAGTCCCGCGGGCGCTCTCCAGGCAAACGCAGCCGGTACCACAGCGAACTCTGCCATGACACCTGGAACTTTCATTCCCACGATCACGCGATTCAAGCATCCCGAGGTATTGCCCTTTCGGCATTCGGAACAGGAAAAGCAGCAGTAATTGGGCTCTATGACCACCCGCTCGCCGACACTCCGTCCCACAACGTCAGAGCCAAGCGCGACAATCTCGCCCACGCCTTCGTGCCCCATCTGCCAGGGATAGTAGGGGACTTCGCGGTGCCCGTAAAAGACGCTGAGATCACTGCCGCAGATCCCGACGCCGAGCATGCGCACCAACACTTCGCCGCTGCCCGCAACGGGAACCTCGCGTTCAGCGACAGTCAACAAATGGGGGGCCTCGAGCAGCAGCGCTTTCATTTGGAAACCCCGCTGCCGCGAGAAGGAGGCACATTCATTTCTTCACGTCTCCCCAGAGAGATATGCCTCGCAACATCATGGTCTTGACGTAGGTATAGTCATCCATCATCCAGCGTGGCGACTCCCGCCCGATGCCGGAATCCTTTATGCCTCCGAAGGGAGCGTGGTCGAGCCGGTAATTCGACGACCCATTGACCACCAGGCCACCCACCTCAAGCTCGCGCCAAGCATAAAAGATTCGGCGAATGTCGTTACTAAACAAGCCAGCCTGAAGTCCATAGTTGCTGGAATTGCACTCCGCGACCACATCCTCGAAGTCGTCGAATGGCAGAACTACCACCAGTGCGCCGAACGCCTCTTCGCGGACCACCTTGGCATCGACGGAAGGGGATGCCACAACAGATGGATAGACCGTCGCGCCATCGCGGGTCCCTCCGGTCGTGACTACGGCGCCCGTTGATCGCGCCTCATTGACCCAGTCGACAATCCGTGCTGCTGCGGCGTCATCGACCATCGAGCCGACGTCAGTCGCCTCCTCAAGTGGGTCTCCGACCTTTAGTTTGGCCACCGCCTCGGTCAGCTTCTCCGTAAACGCCTCTGCCACGGTACGCTCAACATATATCCGCTGCACTGAGATACAACTTTGCCCAGAGTTGGAAAAGCCGGTACGGGCGCAATTCTCAGCCGCCGCATCGATGTCGGCGTCGCCACAAACGATGGTCGCGGCATTGCCGCCAAGCTCAAGAACGAGCCGCTTTGGCCCTGCAGATCGTGCGACTGCAGCTCCAGCCAGTGCCGACCCAGTAAAACTAATTGCGCCAACTTCAGGTGCGCAAGAGAGCGCGGAACCAACTTCGACTCCCCCATGGAGGATCTGTACTGCCTCGAGAGGCATACCAGCATCCAGAAGAAGCTGAACGACCGCATTGGAGATCGCTGGCGCTTGAGGCGGTGGCTTGACGATAGTGGTATTGCCGGCGGCAAAGGAGGCTCCAAGCTTATGAGCCAGGAGGTTCGCCGGTGCGTTGAAGGGAGTAATCGCAAGTACTACTCCCACGGGCGCTCTAAAGGTTATCGCCGTCGTTCCGCTGCCCCGCTCCCAGCCCTCGGCGCCGAGAAGCTCACCTCCGAGGCGGCGAGCTTCACTCGCCGATATTGCGAAGGTGTCAGCTACGCGCACCATCTCCCCTCGGCTGTCCTTCATAGGCTTACCGAGCTCAAGAACCAGGATGCGTGCCAACTCGTCGCGCCGCTCCACCGCAAGTTCTCCGGCTCGCTCTAGTATCGTCGCACGCGCCGCTGGCGTCATGCGCCGAATTGCTCTTGCACTCCCTTTGGCGTATGCGAGCGCGCGACCGATATCAGACTGGTCGGGAATCGAGCCCCGACTCACCACGCGCCTCACATAGGGGCCGCGGCGACTCTCCCAAGATGCTTCGGTAAGCCAAGATCCCGCAATAAGGGACGGGGCTTCGATTACGGCTCCAAAATTCTCCCCCGCCAAAGTCGGCACCTCAATTCCCCTTGGTCTATCTAGTGGACCATTCATTCCACCTATTAGTTCTACCATAGCACCGTCGCTTCTCTTTCTGTCGTCACATTTCAAAAATTGGCGCGATCAAGCCAGTAACTTTTTCAATACATCTAGTCCATGATACGGATTCGCGGGACTAACTAGCGGTTTAGGAGTAGTATATGTGAACATGAGCGAAACCGCAAATGACCAAGGCGGCCAGACAAGTTCTGGAGTCGTCGGTACCCCATCGAGGCATGATGACGCAGATAAGATGACCTCTACCAGCACCGATGGTACGGTTCGCAGCGTTAGGCGCGCGCTTGACATACTCAACCTCTTCAGCGAGGACCAAATGGTGTTGACGGTGCGCGAGACAACGCTGGCCACCGGCCTTCCAAAGACCACGGTTCTGAGAATGCTCCAGACTCTCGAATATGAGGGCCTCCTCTGGCCATTGGGTGCGGGGCAGTACAGTCCCGGACCCGCCCTACTCCATTGGGCACGGATCGCCAATGACTCCTGGCTTTTGCCGCCCAACTTCCGTGAGACAATGGTCGACCTATCGGAGTTGTGCAGAGAGACGGTCAACGTCTATGTGCGAAAAGGGCTCCGCCGTGTTTGCATCGCCCAAGCGCCGGGACCGCAAAGTTTGCGCCACGTGGTCAAAGTCGGCGACGAACTACCGCTGTGGGCGGGCGCATCAGCAAAGATCCTCCTCGCGAATTCCAGCCGCGCCATCATCGATGCCGTCGCGGCGGAATCTCCCCCCGGCGCCGCACAGCTCGATACGCTCTTAATGTGGTGCGAACAGGTCGGCGAGCGCGGATGGGCACAGAGTCATGCTGAACGTGATGATGGCGTGTCGGCAGTTGCGGTACCGATACGCGCGCGCGACGGCACCGTAGTAGCGGCGCTATCGCTCTCTGGACCGACCTCTCGCTTCACCGAGGAGCGAGTGGGGGTTTTCGTGCACGAGCTAACCAAAGCAGCG
>JAKASN010000059.1 GCA_021819025.1 Actinomycetes bacterium
CCGGTGTTTTTTTGGAACGATCCGAGCGGCGAGAAGCTCTACCAGGCCTACTTTGCTACTTACCCTGGAGTCTGGCGCCACGGCGACTGGATCAAGATCAAGCGCAGCGGAGCCGCAGTTATTTACGGGCGGAGCGACTCGACCTTGAATCGTGGCGGGGTACGCATGGGCACTGCGGAGTTCTATGCTCTGGTGGAATCGATAGAGGGGATCGCCGACTCTCTGGTTATCGACACCTCGCATCTTGGTCGCGAGGGGGAGCTAATCCTATTGGTAGTACTGAGACCGGGAGCCGAACTCAGTGGTGACCTCTCAGATCACCTGAAGGCGAGGATACGCGAGGAGCTCTCTCCACGCCACGTGCCGGACCGGATCGTGGCTGTGCGGGAGATACCGCGAACCATCAACGGAAAGAAGATGGAAGTCCCCATCAAGCGGATCCTCCTTGGCGAATTGCCCGAGAAGGTGCTATCGAGCGGATCCATGGCCAATCCCGGTGCGATAAGTGAATATCGCGAGCTTGCCGGGCAACTCGCGCTTGCCAAGAGAACCGACGGTTAAAGAGCTCTGCCACTACGCTGACGCGGGGAGCTCACAGGTGGCGTCGTCCCGAGGTCTTAGTGCGTCTTTTATCCCAGAGCCGGTGCCGCGAGTGGCGATTCTAACTCGGCTGAGCGCGGCGGCCGAATAAAGGCCAAGGCGATCACCAACCCAAAGATGGCGAACCCTGCTCCAACGAGAAAAGCGACATCCCATCCGTGCACGGTAGCCTCGACAATTGCCAAGTGCAGCACTGACTTTTGCGTGGCGGCACTTCCGGCTCGGCTCAGCAGGGATCCCAAGTCCGACGCGGTCGCCGTAGCCGAGACGGTGACAAGAATCGAGAGTCCTAGCGTCCCCCCAATTTGCTGTGAGACGTTGACCATCGCCGAACCAAGTCCGGCCATCTGTGTTGGTACCCGGGCTAAGGCGGTTGGGAAGAGCGATACGAAGGCGAAACCCAGCCCCGACGACATCAAGAGCATGGGCAGCAGGATATGGTCGGTATACCCAGAGTGGATGGTGATCTGGCTCAGCCAGAGGAGTCCTGCCGCCACCGCTGCGAGACCATAAGCGATGAGCGGAAGGGCTCCGATGCGCGATACCAAAGTCGAGCCCAGGCCGGCGAAGATCATGATCCCGAAGCTGATCGGCAAGAAGGCCAATCCTGCCTTGAGGGGAGAATAGCCGTGTACTTCCTGTACGAACAAGGTAAGGAAGAAGAACATCGCAAAGAGCGACGCCGAGAGCAACAACATCACGCCATAAGTTGCCGACCGTGTCCAATCGGAGAAGATCGCGAGATCCATTAGGGGTTCGCGGGCGGTCTTCTCGCGAAAAATGAAACCAACCAGCATCGCAGCGGCAAGTACGAAGCTCACGATGGTAGTTGTGGTGCCCCAACCTGACTGCGAAGCGTGAATCATGCCATAGACCGCGAGGGTGATTCCGCCCACCGAGAGGGCGGAGCCGGCGATGTCGAGGCGGACCTTGATGCGCTCTGACTCTCGGAGGACCCTCGGTGTAGCAATGGCAATTGCGAGAGCGATGGGGGCGTTGACGAAAAATACCCATCGCCAGGAAATGTATTGGGTGAGCAAGCCACCGGCGAGAAGGCCAAGCGCTGCCCCGGCTGCTGAAACTGCCGAGTAGATGCCGAGGGCCTCATTGCGCTCCTTGCCTTCGGCGAAGTTGCTGGTTATAAGGCTCAGTGCCGTGGGAGACGCAATAGCGCCACCTACGCCTTGGACGGCACGAGCGGCGATGAGCCAAGCTTGGTCCGTGGCAAATCCGCCAATTAGGGAAGCCGTTGCAAAAGTGAGGATGCCAATCTGAAACATCCGCCTTCTCCCGAACAAGTCTCCCGACTTTCCTCCCAGGAGCAGCAGTCCTCCAAAGGCGAGGGTGTAGCCGTTGAGAACCCAGGAGAGACCCGTGGGGCTGAACCCTAGTGCAAACTGGATGTGGGGGAGGGCGACGTTCACAATGGTGGCGTCGAGCACGATCATTAGCTGTGCACCGGCGATGAGCGCGATCGCAAATGCCGTTGAGACGTGGAAGCCTGTTCCGGTAGCCGTCTTGTCCTTGGGGGTCAAAGCTAGTGTCCTCTCTAATGGGTTCGGCTCGGATCTAGCCCGACATGCGACTCATCCAAGGAGATTCATCTCATACCGATTTTGAAATGCGCCTTGGCGAACTCGGCTCGCCGAAGCCTTTGGGTCGCGGATTGGTAATTACTTTGATAATATCAAGCGTTAGGAATTATTAACTATTCCCATTCTCTTAATTTTCTCACGCGTCCGCTGCAATCCTCGAATTGCTCTCGCGAAGTTGGTGCGGCTTGCGACTTCTCAGCGGAGGTGCAGCTCTGCGAGCTCTATGAAGAAGTTGCGTGGCGTGCTAAGCCATCGATCCAGGTTCGTCCCCGAGTGCCACCGGCAGGTCGCTCCGCTGTGACCAGGCCGAAAACGACCCCTCATAGAGGAGTGGCCGCAGTCCCATCGCATACTGGGCGCCAAGGATGAGATGACACGCGGTAATTCCGGAGCCGCAGCTGGCGATGGTGTCCTCTGGGTTGTTCGAGGATGCGCCAGCTGTGAAAAGTGTGGCGATGTCGTGGCGTGCGAGAAAGCGATTGGTGTTATCCAACAAACGCGCGCTGTGCAGTGAGGTGGCAGACGGTATGTGGCCGGATCGCGGATCAATTCCTTCGACTGCACCCTGGTAACGTTCGGGTGCCCGGGCATCTAAGAGATAAATGCGCTGGTTGCGCAGCCTCGCCGCGAGCTCGTCGGTAGAGATCACCCCAGTCCCAAAGCTGAATTCTCCCATATCGAAGCTGCCGTTCTCAATTGCCTTGCGCCGCGATTCTCCCACCTCGAGGGTCCCTGGCCAGCCTTGGATTCCGCCGTCGAGCACCATGACGGGCATGGAGAGTTGGGTTCCCATCCACCAAAGCCGCGCCGCGATCGCCCCGCCGGCGTCGTCGTATGCGACTATCGGTGAGCCGGGATCGATCCCAATGGAAAAGAGAGCTTCGATGAAGTGTTCCTCTGAGGGGAGGGGGTGACGCCCATGTCCTTGGCGGCTCAGGTCGGACAAATGGCGATCGATATCGGCAAACGCCGCACCGGGGAGGTGTCCGCTGCGAAAAGCTTCAAGTCCACTTCGGCCATCAAGGTACCATCGGCAGTCCACAGGCTGGAGGTCGCCACTTTCGAGCGCGCGCAGCGCCGCGTCGGAGCCAATGATGTGATTGGGGGTGCTCAAAACCATGGACTTAATCTTAGGTGAAGGGGCACTCTTGCATAAGGCGCCCGTGTTGCGGGGCCGACCGCTCGTCAAGGCAACGCGATCGCCAATGAGGAGATCTGGGCCGGAGACGCAGGGAGAGGGCCTACTTCAAGCCACGTCACGTGCCTCATCGATTCCGGCGAGATCCAAAAGAGCAGCAACAAGCTCCGCAACGAGAGAGCGTGTCGGGGAATCGATAAGTTCGTGGCTCTCGTTGAACTTTACACCCACTTGAGTTACGAAGACCTCAGGACGCGCCACAACGTCGCAATTAGTAGCGTGGAGGACCTCCCGTAGATGCAACTGGGCTCGAACCGTTCCGAGCAGTCCTTGCGAGGCTCCCATGATAGCTACCGGCTTGTCTACTAGGACATGGGCTCCGTATGGCCTGGAGAGCCAATCGATGGCATTCTTGAGAAGCGCGGTAGTCGAGTAGTTGTATTCGGGAGTGGAAATTATCAGGGCGTCGGCTCGCCCCACTAGTTCGCGGAGTCGCCGAGCGGACTCAGGAATGCTGTCGCCGTCGAGATCGGGGGTATAAAAGGGAAGATCTTCCAGGCCACTCGCGAGCACAAAGTCGAGGCGTTCACCTAGTAATGATCCCGCAGCCGCCACCAAGGCGGTATTGTAGCTCTGCGAAGATGCGGATCCAGAGATTCCAACGATCAAACTTGCCGACACTAGTTGTCTCCCATATAAGTTGCTTTATTAGTTGCCCGTACAACTAATAAAGCTTCGGTGCTATTCCCGCCACGGGGATCCTTGCCCATCGCCTTGATAGGGAGTTCCGAGGGCAACTCGTCGCGCGTGTCTTGCCGTGATCGGCTAATTCAACGCCTACAGCGAGACTGTCGGGGCCTCCGAGGTCATCATGGCGCGCGCCTTGTGAGGGGCTCCGCATTGCTAGAGGTCATATGCTCGATACGATGAACCATCTCGGTCCCAAGGAGATCGCACAAATCAGCGCTGCCTCCATCTATTTTGTTGCCACCGCGCCCCTTTCGGCACATGGTAGCGTGAACCTCTCTCCGAAAGGAATGCGCGATACTCTGGCCATTGTCGACGACGCCACCATCGCCTATCTCGATCTAACTGGCTCAGGCGCGGAGACCGCAGCCCATCTTGCCGAGAATGGGAGAATCACCATGATGTGGTGTTCCTTTGATGAGAGCCCTAATATTCTCCGGGTTTATGGAACCGGGAGGGCGCATCGCCCTGGATCTCATCGCTTCGTGGAGTTGCTCGCTCTCTTTGGGCCGCACCTTGGGGTGCGAGGCATCGTCGAACTCCGCGTGCACTCGGTAAAGAACTCTTGTGGTTTTGGAGTCCCGGTTGCGCTTGGGATGAGTGAGCGCGAAGACCTTGACGCTTGGATGGAGCGTAAGGGCACGGAGGGCCTCTTGGACTATCAGCGGCGAAAGAATGCCCTCTCCATCGACGGATTGCCGTCTTGGGGAGACCCTGGCATCACCATTTAGCTCAAGGCATGCTCGACAATTTTGCGCTCTGGGGTGGCCATGGCGGCCAAAGTGGCGATGCGAGATATTCCACGGGCGAGTTGAGCGCCGCGAATCGGACCGGAACCCGCCATAAGGTCGTTCCAGTAGATTCCCCACGCCGATCCAAGGATTCCCGGCGCGAAGTTAGAGGTGAGGAGATTGGCTGCAAAATACGCTGCCTTGGGGTGCTCAAGGGCGAGGCGTTGCAAAACTGAGGCCGAGGTCGCGAAGTCGAGGTGCATCTCGCGCAAGTGGGCCTTATAGCTGAGATGAGGAGAACGGGACTGATCGAGCAAGGAATATGCCGCGGCGCGCCCTGAATCCATCGCAGCAAAGATCCCCTCTCCCTGGAGGGGGTTGACGAGCCCGGCGGCGTCGCCTACCAACAGCGCGCGTCCCCTTGCGGGATCCACCCCCGTCGATCCCATCTTAAGCCAACCTCCGAGCTTTCTGGTGAGTGCGATTTCGCCTTTGCCCAGTCGGCCCTGTTGCTGGAGGAGTTCGAGGTAGCCGGGCAACGCGGCGGTGGCACGCGCTCCACGTCGGCGGTCGGCCAAAACTCCCACTCCCACCCCGACGTTGCAGAAGCCGTCAAGGTCGGCAAAGAGCCAACCGTAGCCCGGAAAGAGTCCCATCTTGGCGTCACCTATGAGCGAGATCACCGGAGTCGACACCTCGGCCTCGACGTAGGCCCTAATTGCGAAGCCATAGCGAGCCTGCGTTTCATCGACTAACGCGAGATCGCGGGCAACTTGAGAGATTGCTCCGTCCGCGCCGATAAGGGCGTCGCAGATGAGAGATGAGCCATTTGAGAGCTTGAGAGAATAGCGCCTCTCTTGGTCAGATACCTTTTCTAGGCGCTCGCCGATAAATTCCGCTCCCGCTGCGATGGCGTGATCGAAAAGGGCGAGGTCAAAGTCGCGGCGCGACATCAGCCAACCTACCCCGGGATAACTTATCCCTGCTTCAGCTGGTAGAACTAGCTCATTACCCTTGGGTCCTACCAGAATCATGTCACTTACGAGCCGAGGGCGGGCGGAGAATCTCACCCCGAGATCTTGGCTGAGTGCTACGGCACGTGGGCCAATTAAGTCACCGCAAGCTTTGTCGCGGGGAAATGTTGCCTTGTCGATCAGCGCCACTTTGGCGCCGGCGTAGCCAAGAATTGCTGCGGCAGTAGCCCCCGCCGGTCCTGCGCCGACCACAGCAATGTCGAAGCTTCTCTGCGACGTTCTCAACGGGCCAGGCGATCAATGAGTTTGCTGAGATTTGAGTTCAAGAAAAAGACTCTATCAGGAGGCGTATCGTTAGCAGTGCGTTATTTGAGGCACCAGTGCTACCCAAGCTAGGTACCGAGTCGTTGGCGATCGTGGCACTGAGTTCCCAAAAGTTACCGTCACTGCCACCCTTTTCGCAGTAGTAGACCACCTTTGAGGCAGCGGTCGTGACTTGACGCACTTTCCAGCCAAAGTGCTTAAAGGTGGCGACTTCGAATTCCGCGAGCTTCGAGCGCTCTATTGCGATGGCGAAGGAGACCGAACGATCGAAGGGACCATTGTGGTTATCCAAGTTTTCCCGGCCCACCACAGTAGAGTGAACCGGGACTACGGTGGCGGCGAGGATATTTGCCGGTATTACCCGGGCTGAGTCGAGAGGTGCGAAGGCCGATGCGACCGAGACATAAGGCAGCGGTATGCGGACGCTAGAGTTCGGGGAGGTTCCCACCGGGACCCCGGCAACTGTTCCAACGATGGCAACTGCGAGGATCGCTCCAAGGATGATGCTGCGTCGCCTCTTGGACATCTTGGGTCGTTTTGCAGGTAACGAGGGCGAAGAGGAGATTTTCGTGTCGTCGTGCATCACGATAGTTCAATACTCACTTTGTTCGCGCATGCGTGCTCGCGCAGATGGGAATTTTGCGCCACTTCCTCAAGCTTACGGCCTAATTCACGATTTGGGTTCAACCTTGGCTTGCCGGAGTAGCAGGGCACGGCCACTAAATTCTATCTGGCGCATCAAGCTGTCGAAATGGCGGCGTGGCCGAGTGGTTTAGGCAAGGGCCTGCAAAGCCCTGTACAGCGGTTCAATTCCGCTCGCCGCCTCCAGTTTGAGCGCATTCCCTTCCGGTGGTCGCGAGTGGCTAGCTGATTTCCCTTGGAAAGAGTACTTGTTCGCATGAACAGTGGTCGGTGCGTGCCGCTGGGGCGGGCATGGCGGTGGCACTTCGACAGGAATTTTATGCACCTCGGGACAATCATGGCCTCCGGGCTGCTATTTTACAACTCACTGGCTGCAACCATGGTGCGGAGGATGACAGATTAGGCCGATTCACAACGATCTCGCGAGCGCGCCTCCCGGGCTTAGCATCCGTGGCTCTCAACGGGTGATGAAGATTTACGCCCCTGATGCGCGTTCGGTGACCATGGAACTCCGTCTCCCTGAGGAGAGCGAAGCGAACCACATCGAACTCACGCGCTTGGGCGACGGGTGGTGGACGAGCCTCTTCAGGGCCGAGCCCCTTACACGGTATGGATTCCGCGTTGATGGCGATTATGACCCCTCTCGTAGGCTATTTCACAACGCGAGGAAGCTGCTCTTCGATCCGTACGCCCGCAGTTTCACGGGACGTCTTTGCTACGGCGACGTGACACGGATCCATGTCCCCTTCGACTTCTTTGCTCCCTCAGAATTAGATTCAGCAGGCGCGGTTCCCCTCGGGATAATCCCAAGACCCGTGGCCGAGGGATCGATTCCGAGGCGCACTCAAGCGGTTCCCTGGGCAGAGAGTGTTCTATACGAGCTTCACGTCAAATCTGCCACGGCGAGAATGGCTTCGGTACCCCGGAAGCTGCGCGGGACCTACCTCGGGGTGGCCCACGCGAGCTTTATCTCCCACCTCCGAAATTTGGGCGTCACGGCAGTGGAGTTGTTACCGGTACAGTTCTTCGCCGACACCGAAGTCTTGCATAATGCCGGGTTGAGCAACTATTGGGGATACAACACGCTGTCCTTCTTTGCTCTTGAGCCGCGCTATGCGACTCGCTACGATTTCGAAGTTGCGCAAGCGGAATTCGCCGAGATGGTGGATACGCTTCATGCCGCTGAGATCGAGGTGATAATGGATGTGGTGTACAACCACACGGGCGAAGGCGATATCTCCGGCCCGACGCTTTCTTATCGGGGCTTGGCCGCGTCGAGTTACTACCTGATGGAGAGCCAGAATCCTCTCCACGTGAACCTCAGCGGTACCGGGAACACCGTGAACTTCTCAAGCCCGGTGGTGAATAGCTTGACCATCGACTCACTTCGCTATTTTGCCGAGCGTTTTTGCATCGATGGTTTTAGGTTCGACTTGGCCACCACCCTGGGCCGACTCGATATACCAGTTCTCGGCTATCCCTTCATGAGCGATGGCGGAGTTTTGGCTGCGATCCGCAATGATAGC
>JAKASN010000060.1 GCA_021819025.1 Actinomycetes bacterium
AAGGGGATCGTGGTCATCACCAAGCCCTTTCCTGGGCTCACCGCCACGATTTGGGGGGATCCGGAACGATACGATTCCGACTACTGGCAGAAGATTCCCGGGGTCTACTTTACCGGCGACTCCGCTCACGTTGATGAAGATGGTTACTTCTGGTTTGCTGGACGTGCGGACGAGATCATGAACATCGCTGGCCATCGGGTCGGGACTATCGAGGTCGAGACGGCCTTTCTCCGCCACCGCGCGGTGGCAGAGGCCGGGGTTACCGGAAGACCGGACGAACTCCGAGGCGAGGTTATCTCAGCTTTTGTCGTTCTCAAGTCGGGATTCGATCCCTCCGATGAACTTCGAAGAGAACTTCTTCAAGCGGTTCGGGACGAACTTGGCCCCATTGCGGTCATCGGCGAGATCAACTTTGTTTCGATGCTCCCCAAGACTCGATCGGGCAAGATCATGCGCCGGGTCTTCAAAGCGGTGACCTTGGGCAAAGAGCCCGGTGATATATCCACTATCGAAGACGAAGGTTCGGTATCTGATGCCAGGGACGCCTGGGCGCAGATGCGCGCGGAAATCACCGCCAACCAAAGCTCCGACAAAGCACCTTAAACAGCTGCGCGATAACGCTCGAGATCGTCGCGACAGACAAAACGACGGGATTTTGCAGTAACTATTATCTTTCATGCCGCACTGGTCGCTTGAGGATCGGCTGCTTGAGCAAGCGAACCAGCCCGCGGAGAGAACCATGGCGCTAGAAAGACGTGAAGTTACTCGAATTGGGCTGCGGCACCCGGCTGATTCCCTTTGGAATCGCACCAACTCTGGAGATGGCGCTCCCCAGGTCTCCACCAGCTGAGTTCAGTCGCACCCAACTTGAACCGAGTCGAACGGCACGCGACCAACGTGTCGTCCCTTCATTGGGCGAAGCGGCCGATCCACGCTTGCTTGGGATTAGCACCGAAGCAATGCCATGGCGTCTGCCATCTCGCGGTGCCAGGGCGTGATAGCCTAGCCAGAGAATTCCACCTGTCATGACGATCTTGCACCTCGCCGTGAGATGCATAGCGAGGAAGGTATGCGTTGCCTACTAGCAACCCTGAAAAGCCATCGCTGTGGCCCCGACGACGGTTACTTGGGCTGGGTGTGGGATTGGGCCTTCTCGGAATTGGGGCAGCGGCAGGTATTGTAGAGCTTGTCCAGGTTGGCGCTCTCCCTGGCGGCCAGGTGCTGGACGAAGTGACCGGCGCCTGCAGTCTGGCGGCGCCCGATTATGGCAATATCAGCGTTGGCCCGCTGATCTCGGGGCATTTTTTTTCCAGGATGCGCAATCGCGAGGTGGGATATACCATTGCTTACCCGCCCGGCAGGCAACCCTTCGATCATCTCCCCTTGGTACTCGTCCTGCACGGCTACGGAGACGATCACCTAAGCGCCTTCTCGGACTTGAATTTGCAGCACGCATTGGCATACTTGGTTACCAAGGAAAAGCGCCTTCCATTTGCGCTCGTAGCCGCCGATGGAGGTAATGGTTACTGGCACTCCGCGCCAGGAGACAATCCTCAAGGCATGCTGGTTTCCGAGCTTCTTCCCCTCTGCGGGCGTGTTGGGCTCGGCAGACACGGCGCGTTGGCTAGCTACGGCTGGTCAATGGGTGGATACGGTGCATTGCTACTCGGCGAGCAACACCGAGGGCTTCTCCGCGGTATCGGGGTAGCAAGCCCCGCTATATGGGCGAACTACCATCAAGCGCAGGCTGCAAATTCACAGGCGTTTCAGTCATCCGCGCAGTTCCATGCCGATGATGTAGTGACAAATGCCTCCAAGCTCGCCGACCTTCCGGTGCTGGTGCGCTGCGGTGCAAGCGACCCTTTCTTACCTGGAGCGCAGCTACTGAAACATTCTTTGCTTGCTGGGGATACCAATGCATCTGTAAAGATTTCCAAGGGATGCCATGATGCTGCGTTCTGGGAGTCAACGTCAGTGGAGATATTGGGCTTTCTCGCCTCGTCATTGGCAACGTAACAGCAATGGGCAAGAGATAATTTTGGCATCCATGCCGGGATCTGCGCAAAAGTTGCGTTTTGATCAAAGCTGCGCCAGGTAGATCATTGTGTTGCTTTGGTTACCCCGGTAATGAGAACGGAGAGGCTAAAGGGGGGTTTGCAACTTCGGATATGGCAAGCTTGGGGTTCTATCTCCTGTACTTTACATAATATTGATTTTCGGCGCTATTATGGGACCGGAGGGCAGGAGAACTTTCTGCCCTGACACTCATGGACCTCGCGCCCTCTGGTCGTAGCGCAGAAATGTCTTCGCAGGTATCGGTTGCTTGATGCGCTCGGCTCTGCACCAGGTTTAGGCGCCAAGGAGATACAGACCGTTTCAGATCGCTTCTAAGCGCTTCAGACTTGCGTGCCGCTATGTGGAGACCTGACTGGTGTGCATTGCGGTCGAGATCTCAAAGCTGTGGCAGGTTCACCTCGCCGAGGTCCATTCCAACCCCAAAGCCTTTGCGAGGATGTTGAGATAAGTCCCACACCGATCCTTTCCCTTCCACCCTCCAAATCCCACCTTCCCAAATCAAAGCGGTCTCCTCGTCGATTCCCAATAACGATATATCGTTAGGAGGCCTGATGGCGGCGTCGCGGAGGAGGTCCGGAATTCGCCCCGCGAGTCGATCAAAGTGAGGAAGCACTGCGATACCTTTGATGAGTCCGAACCCTTTGCGGGCCCCGCCATGCAGCGGGCCCACGCCAGGAACCCAATCACAGATCGCCATCGCGCCAGCGCTGCAGCCGGCGAGCGCTGCGCCATGGCGCCACGCTGCAATGATTTGGCTAAGTGCGAGAGACTCCTCGAGCGTGGCGACGAGAAAGTCAGGCCGCCCCCCGGAGAGATAGATAAGTCCTGCTCCGGCGATAGGTTCGGTTTTGGCAGGGTCGTTGGCATCGCGGCGGTTCTCTAGCACCACCGGTACCGCTTCAACTCCGATGCGCTCGGCCTGTGCGATCCCAAGGTCGATCCAATACTGGAGACGCTTCGTGCCTTCGGCTGCCGCCGCAGTCGGGATCTGCACATAGCGAGGCGAACGCCCCCGAATCAAGGCAGATTCGATCTCCGCCATTTCCTGAAGGTACTCCCCTGAGCCAATCAAAGCCAAGGGGCCCGGAATATCAGGCCCCGAAGTGGCATAGGATGAAGCTGGCATTAGAACCTACCTTACCTGCGGGGCTGACGCTAAAGCTTGAGATAGCTCAGTTTTGCAAGGTAATCCCAGCTTTTGGTACGTCGGAAAGCGGAATAGCCCTTAGCCACTTCGCAGCCCGCGATAGGGACTTAGGTCCAAACCTTGCGACCGATCGACCCGGCGATTGGCAAATCGCGACATGTCGTGTAACTTTCCAATTGAAAGCTTTTTTGTATGACGATGGGAGTGAGATGATTTCACCGCAGGCAATGATGGTTAAGTCGATGTTGAAGCAGGCAAAAGAGTCGGGAGAGCCGGTTGTCTCCGTGGAACAGCAGCGAATTAGCCTTGAGGCTTTAGCGGCACTTTCACCATCGGCCGAAGGTACCACCTCAACTGTTACGACCCTCGCTGGCCTGAGCGCCGAGGTGATCGAACCAGAGGAGATTGAGACAGATAATGTGGTCATGTACCTCCATGGCGGCGCTTACACCGCGGGATCGATCTCGACGCATCGCGCCTTGGTATCACGGATCTGCAAAGCAGCAAAAGCTCGCGCATACTTGATCGAGTATCGCCTCGCCCCAGAGCACCCCTTTCCGGCTGCAATCGAGGATTCGCTGAGCGCATACCAGGGACTTGTGAAAAGCGGTGTTCCCGCGGATAAGATCATCGTTGCCGGCGATTCAGCTGGTGGCGGCCTGGCGCTCGCGTTGCTCCTCAAGCTGAAGCAAATCCGCTACCCTCTACCGCGAAGGGTGGTCTTGATCAGCCCTTGGACAGATCTCACCGGTTCCGCGAGGTCGATCTCCGAACGTGCTGAGCTTGACCCATTCCTACACGCGGACTCACTTCGTCCCGCCGCAGAGATCTATCTCGACGGCGCGGATCCCACCGATCCCTTAGCCTCTCCCCTCTTCGGCGACCTTCAGGGATTGCCGGATTCCTTGGTGTTGGTGGGATCTGATGAGATTCTCTTTGACGACTCGACCAGGCTCGTTGAAGCTCTCAACAAAGCTGGCTCAAGCAGCCGCCTCGTGGTTGGGGAAGGCATGTGGCATGTTTGGCCAGCATTTCCCATGATGCCAGAGTCCGAAGAGGCGATCGCCGAAATCGCCGCATTCATCCACACTGATCCTGCTCTCTTGGACGCCTAAATCCCTTATTCTGGTTCGCCCCTGCGTGCCTTTCCACCTGTGGTCACTAGCCCCGAGCAGCGGTCCTCCCGAGAGCTTCGCAGGCACAGATTCACTTGCCGACTCGTGTTGAGACAAGCTGGGTAACTTCGCTTGCGACCCTGGGCTCCCCTGCTCATCGTCCCGGCCACCTTTGCGGATGGATGATGAGATGGATATGAGACCGATGTCACCTGGGCACGGTCCTTTCGTCTCTGTCAAATTGGTTGTATTTGCCAAATACTTTCCTTAGTTCGCAAGTACTGCGGGTGGATGGTTCGAAAAGAATCCTTGCGACCCAAGTAGAACTGAAGGTAGGTGTTTTCGATGAAGAAGATCCATTTGGTAACTACCGAGACGGTGAGGCCATTGCGGTGGCTCTATCACAGCAAGTCGGCAAGTTGGATTTGGCTGGTAGTGCGGCTTTGGCTTGGCTACAAGTGGCTCGATGCCGGCTGGTCAAAGATGTTTGGGGCCGAGAAGAAGGCCTTCTGGGACGGAGGTGCCGGGGTCCTTGGCTACACCAAGGGTGCGGTGGCGAGTTCCACTGGTGCGCACGCTTCGGTGGTCTATGGTTGGTGGCTCTCTTTTATGACTAACTTTGTGGGACCCAACCACTCCGCCTTGGCCAAGGTGGTCACCTTGGGCGAGATGGCGATAGGCATCGGCCTCATCCTGGGAGTATTGACCGGCGTTGCCGCCTTCTTCGGTGTCGGCCTCAACTTCATGTACATGCTCTCGGGCACCATCGGAGTCAACCCCATCTATGCGCTGCTGGGATTCTTTCTCATCCTGGCTTGGCAGAACGCTGGATACATCGGCTTGGATCGCTATGTCTTTAGCTTCTTCACCAGCAAGACTCCCGACACCGTAGAGGTAAAGACTCTCCCTTTACCCACCAGCGAGGCGAAGGTCGAGCGCAAGCTCCAAAGCCACTGAGCTAGCCCGCGCAAACATTCACCACCTAACCCAAAGGGGTTCCCAGAGAGATTCTCTGGGAACCCCTTCGCTCGTTATGGCGCCAAGAGAGCCCAAGTCGCGATGGGGCGAGTTCCGGGAAGCGTCTTCAATGGGCCCAAGTTCTCCTCGTAGGGCAAGAATCGGTGGCACCTTCGGGGTTGCACCCATGGTCGCTCTTCAAGGATGAGAGCGGGGAGTGTTGTGCTTGGGTGGTGGGCGAGATGATTTAATACCCCGTCCATGGGTCGAGAGCCGTGGCTGTTCGGGCTGTCGTGAAGAGCTAATCGATCGCCAAAGCCACCACTCGCACCATAACAGGTGCGCGATTATCCACGTGCACGGGAAGCGACCCTTCAGAGATACCCCGTCATCGGGGCTAGCATGAAGCAAAGCGATTTCCCGGAGGTAGCGCAGCAATGGAGAAGTATCCGTTTTTGTCCCCTGAATGGATTAACAAGGTACGCGAACTCCGACAGGCCCACGTCGAGGAATACGGCAAGCCATCGATGGATGTAGTGATCAAAATGAACCAGGTGGTTACAGATATTCCTTTCGGGAATGAAGATCTCGAGGTCTACATCGACTCTTCCGGGGGATTTATCGATATCGAACTCGGCCAACTCGAGGATGCGGAAATCAGCATCCGCGTCGACTACGAGACGGCAAAGGCCGTCTTTGTTAACCTCGACATTCAGGCCGCTATGGCGGCCTTCATGTCGGGAAAGATCCGCATTACTGGAGATTTCTCCAAGCTCCTCGCGTTGCAAGGGATGGTCTCACCCGACGGGTTGAATCCCGACGACATAGCTTCAAAGATCAAAGACCTAACCGCCTAAGCGACGACGGGCCTATTTGATCACAAAGATTCCCACACTAAGCCCGTAGTGGATCGAAGTCCCACCTTGGGGATTTTGAAAAATAATTATGCTGTTCGGGTCATTGGGCGTGTTCACGGATCCAACCGAGAGCCCGACCTGCTGTAGCGCAGCTTCAGCAGCCGAAAGAGACATACCGATCAAATTCGGAACCGTCACCATGTGTGGACCTTCGGAAACCACAATACCGATGGCGGTACCTCGGGGAACCGAGTTCCCGGCAGTGACGCTTTGGCTAATGACTTCGCCAAGGGGAACCGTATCGGAGTACTGCTGGGTGGCCGTCGGAGATAGACCAAGCGCCGTAAGCTGCGAGCTTGCCGCCGCTGAGGTTTCACCCACCAGGTTCGGAACTACTCTTGGCGCCGGTCCCTTCGAGATGGTGACGGTAACAGTCGCGCCAGGGGCTAACTTGCCCCCCGACGGAGACTGAGCTATCACCGCTCCAGGTGGAACGGTCTCTGAGTAAGCATCCACCACTTTGGCAAGGAGCTGAACCTCCGAAAGAGAGTAATTAGCGCCGATCTCTTGTTCGCCAACCACGTTAGGAACCACAACATCGGGTGGTCCGAGCGAAATAACCAGCGCCACTGGAGACTTTTTCGCTTCCGAGGCACCCGGCTTGGGTAACTCGCTAATCACACTGCCCCGAGGAATCGAGGGGTCGTGGGCGAAGCTGATGGTACCAATCCTCAGTCCAGCCAAAGCGAAGGCCGAAGTGGCCGAAATCTGCGTAGCCCCAATCTCGTTGGGCACCACCACCGAGGCGGTATCCTGCGCCACAAAGAACGACGCACCGACAATCAACACCACCGCCAACAATGCCATGAGGATCTTGGCACGCCGCGACCGGAGGCCGCCCTTGCGCTTTGGCCCAGCTAGGGCTTGGGCCATCGGGTCACCGTCTTGTGGGGGCGCTGTATCACCTGGTGGGGGACCTAGCGGCGTAAGAACCGAGGTGGGGGTCTCCCCTTGGACAAGGATCGTGGTGTTATCGACGAGAGGATTGTGCCCGGAAGGCTCGCGGAGATGGTCGTCTTGATCAAACGCCTCGTTCGGACTGTGCTCGTCCGATTCTGCGTGTCTTGTGCCTCCCGCGCCATTGCGAGCCTCTTCGTGTAAATTCGCACTGGGGAATGGGACCACTTGCGTAACTGGATCGCCGGCAATGCCGGCGAATTCAAAGTGGCGTACTTGAAGCGCCTCGGGAACGGGAAGGGTCCGCAACAAAAGAGCCAGCTCGTCGGCGAGGAGCGATGCGGAAATCCGGCTCTCAGGGTCGAGCTTGCCCATCGCTTCAACCAAGGGTCGTAGTGCTCCAAGTTCGGTGGGAACTTGCAAATCGCCGGTGGTCCTTGCCATTAGGGTAGCCACGGTAGTGTCCGCAGCAAAGGGGAGTTCGCCGGTTACTGCCTCGATAACGACCAAGGCAAATGAGAACATGTCGCCTGCCTTGTTGGTCGGACGACCCAAAGCTTGTTCGGGCGAAGCGTAGCGAGCGGTACCCATTACCAGGCCCACGGGCTCCGTCCAAGCCGCCTCCGACAAGGCGCGGGCAATGCCGAAATCGGCGATGCGGATTCTGCCTTCTTCGTCAAAGAGCAGGTTCGAAGGTTTAATATCACGATGTATGTAGCCGCGAGCATGCGCATAGGCGAGCGCCTGTGATATCTCGGAGGCGACTCGCCCCGCCTGGGCGACGCTCATGCGCTTGCCATCGTCGAGGTAGTTGCGTAGAGTTCCTCCCGATAGGAACTCAAAGACCAGAAATGGCGAGCCTTCGGCTTCGCCCCAGTCGAAAACCCTGACGATGCTGGGGTGATTCAGCGATGCCGCCGCTTTGGCTTCGGCGTGAAAGCGTCGAATGAAAGATGCATCGGCGCTCAAGCCTTCGTGCAGCAGTTTAACGGCAACTTTTCGACCCAGGGATAGGTCGCGTCCAAGATAGACGACACCGGAT
>JAKASN010000061.1 GCA_021819025.1 Actinomycetes bacterium
ATCACTCTCTTCGCTGTATGGGTGATTGCCTCAGCGCCCCTCCAGATTGCCTAGGGCCCGATAGGTGTGGTAATTCCCGCATTGGCTTGGCGAGCCTTTCTTGCCACGAGGCGGACTAACGGACACTTCGCGTCGCGAAGGTAAAACTCCCGCCGGGCTTAGCGTCTGGTTGGCTCGCGGCATATCGAAGGTTCGAGAGCACCAGCGATCGAGATGCGATTATCCATGCAACGGCGAGCAATTCCGCAGGCCTGCGCCTTAGCCTCGCCGCCGTTCTTTAGATGAGGCGCCGGTTTTCTCGCGACTTGCGCCATGGGTTTCAATATCAAGCCCCGGCACGCTACTCGCGCAATCACCTCAATTAACATCTCGCCGAGCCCACTTCGGGGCATCTGTAGCTTGATTCGGTTTTAACTACGATGCTCGCAAGCAACCATGGGCTGCACGATCGATCGCGGTTTCTCCGATCGTCGTTTGGGTCAATTCCTCGCGGATTTTTCGGCGATACCACTGCAGCCTCTCGCTGGGCAACTCCCACCTCACGACGTTATCGAACCACCTATCTCGCGTTCTCGTTGCACAGTTCGCACTTCTGCATCAAATCACCAACCAAGTCTTGCCGAGCTTGCTCACCGGCAAGTAATAGCGCGGTCAGAGATGACACACCATGAAATTGCCCGTCGAGCATCGACCCCTTTTCGCAGACCTGCCCAGTGCTCAATCTGAGCGGCACTTAGCTATTTTGCGCCTTAGCGCGCTCGTCGAGATTCAGAGACAAACGCATCGAGCTACGGCCGTGAAGTGGTGGTCTCAAGAACAGCAATATTTCGCGCCTATCCGAGCTCGCATCAGTCCCAGCGCTTAGGGCCGCAAGAAGAGCTCATCGCTGCGCAGCTGCAACCAGAGCTGGATGCACACATCGGGATTCTCCAAGTCGATGCCGCCGTTTTCCGAGATGCGACGAAGGCGGTACCGCAGCGTATTTGGATGAATGTGAAGGTGTGCCGCCGCATCGCCAAAGTCGAATCGTGCCTGAAACCAGGCGAGAAGGCTTTGGGTGACCTCGGTTCCGTAACGCGGATCTGCCTTGGCGATCTCATCAAGTCCTTGATGGCGCAGAGATGTATCCCGAGAGAACTCATCGTGAATGCGCATCAATAGGATCTCAGCACGCAAGTCATCGAAGCTGCCGATTCTTCTTGAGAGCGCGGGGGAGTGAAGCGCTCGAAAGGCCTCGTCGGCTTGAGCGCGCATGTTGGAAAAGCTTTCGGGCTGAGCACGGCCGAACGCCATGGCCAGGCAAACCTCTGTGCTGGCGCTGCGATTCAGGACCGATAGCAGCGCGTTGGCAAGACGGTGCTCCGCAAGGTTTCCAGGGGTTGCTCGCGCGAGAATGTAAATTGCGCCTTGCGCCTCTGACACGGCGGCATCGGGTCGCAGGGCGCGACATAAAAGCCGAACTTCGCGATTGACCTCGAGCATCGCGCTGGCTCGATCGCTTTGGAGGTCGGCTAAGCTCCCCAAAACCAGCAGTGCACATGGCTCTCCGGAGGCAAAACCGAGCCGGAAAGCATTGAGGGAGAAAATACCCTCGCCCGCGAGCAAAGCTCGCAATAGTTCACCACGCATGTTTTGGTCGATATCAGCGGCGCTTCGCGCTCGAAGCATTTGCAGCGCGGCAAGTTGCGTGCCCTCGCGCAGTACCTCACCCGCTTCGTCGCTGAGCCCTTCTTCTCCCGCGATTGCCCAAATCGAGCCAAGCACAAGGTTCCCGGCACGAATGGATATCGCCAAGCGTGCCAATTCGCCCACGTCCTCGGCAAAGAAGATGACCTCATGACTTTCCAGGACGCGTCGGTAACTCTCTTCATTAGCTGCTGCATCCGGAACGCGCCGCGCAAGAATTCCTTCGCTGCGAACCGCATCAATTCGCTGGCCGGGAAGAGACGAGTAGGCAAGGATCTGTCGACCAAGATCCTCGATGGCCACTGAACCGCCAATGGTCACCGCGAGCGCGTCGGCGATGGCAAAGAGCTCTTCGGAAGGCGATCCGGATGATCCTTGAGCGCCTCCGGCCGACCAAACCAGCGCGTCCTCAAGCGCTGCCTTGAGAGAATGCCAGGTCACTCCTTCTCTGATGGCGAGTACCGCAAGGGAATATTCTGCGGCAACTGCCTTGATGCGGTCCAAATCACTTTGGCCATCTCTGACCACAATCCCCACAAAGCCACAGCGAGCCGCCTCGGTGACCGAGGAGATGGCGCGTTCGGGGTCGTGTAACGAAGTCGCCAATAAGAGCAGGCCCCCGGCAATTTCCGGCAGCGGCATGTCGATATCGAAGACGACTTCTACAAAGCGAACCTCCTCGTCAAGGGGCTCGACGACATAACGAACCTCGAGAGGTGCGACCGCCTCGTGAAGACTGCTGAGTGCAAAGCCGCATGTTGGCACACGATACGATGACATCCTCAAATTTTAGTGGCGCCCGTTGGGAAATAATCTCGCAGTTAAAAGGCGCTTTCACACATCAGTGCCTGGTGTTAATGAATCTACATAGTTCTCGATTATCGGCGACATTTCGCTGGGAATCGCGAAGAATCATTCCCTTGATTTTGTGTAAGATACTGTCTCATGAGGTTCGGGTGAGCCAAGGCAATGAGAATCCTTATGCAACCTCCTGTCTCTCCATTGACCTCGAGGTGGGCCGCGCCGACGGCAAAATCCATAAACTCGCTGGCGTGCGTGGCGACTGCGACGCGAGCTTTTCTTCTCGGGGAGAGCCGCTCTCACGAGCCCTCGAGCAACTCGATGAACTCAGCCAGGGGGCGAAATTTCTCCTCGGACACAATCTCACCTTGTTCGACGTCCCTCAGTTGCAAGCGGCAAGCCCAGGACTTCGACTGCTCCGCCTGCCGCTTGTAGACACGCTGTTTCTCAACCCGCTGGCATTTCCACGCAATCCCTACCACCATCTCGTCAAGCACTACCAAGATGGCCAGCTCCAAGGGGGAAAGATCAACGATCCCGAGCTGGACGCTCGGCTCACCCTCTCGCTATTTTTCGACCAATGCCAATCCTTTACCCGTGTCGCAAAGACCGATCCCGAACTTCTCGCGCTTTGGCACTACCTCTCATCGAGCAATCTCGGCGGCACCGGATATGACCTGACCTTTTCCGCAATTCGGCACCAGGTCGCGCCGAACCGCAAAGAAGCCCTTGATCTGCTCGCCTCACGCCTTGAGGGCGCTGCATGCTCCAGTGCGCTCTTGGAGATCGCCGACGAGATACAGACCATGGCCTGGCCGATCGCTTTCGCACTGGCATGGATCTCAGTGGCCGGCAGTGACTCGTCAATGCCGCCATGGGTGCTCTATCAATTCCCCGAAGCCACAGTGCTCATCGCCCGTTTGCGTGACAACCCTTGCAGTGATCGAGATTGTCGGTGGTGCGCAACGCACCACGACACGCGCGGTGAGCTCAAGAAGTGGTTTGGCTTTGAAAATTTCCGTTCTGATCCCACGGATGCAATGGGAATTCCGCTTCAGGAGGTAATTGTCGCAAAAACCATGACGGGTCGCCACGTGCTGGGCATCCTTCCCACCGGCAGCGGCAAATCCGTCTGTTACCAGCTACCTGCACTTTCTCGCTACGACAAGACCGGCGCTCTGACGGTGATAATTTCGCCCCTAGTTGCGCTAATGGCAGATCAGGTTGCGGGACTCGAGGCGAGGGGCATCTCGTCCTGTGGCGCCATCAACGGGATGCTCTCGATGCCCGAGCGCGCCGCAGTTCTTGAAGACGTCCGTCTCGGTAAAGTTTCCATGCTTCTCATCTCGCCCGAACAACTCCGCAGCAAAACAGTGCAAACCGCGATCTCCCAGCGCATGGTGGGGTCCTGGGTACTCGATGAAGCGCACTGCCTCTCCAAGTGGGGTCACGACTTTCGCCCCGACTATCGCTACATCGCTCGCTTTATACAAAGGCAGAGCCGAAGCGACAACTACGCCCCGATTCTCTGTCTCACTGCAACTGCCAAGCCCGATGTTATCGAGGACGTGGTGAGCTACTTTGTCGATCGTCTCGGCATCAAACTTGAAGTCATAAATGGTGGAGCAGAGCGGAAAAACTTGAACTTCCAAGTGATCCCGACGAGTCGAGGCGAAAAGTTCCGCCACCTGCACGAAATAATTACCCATTACCTCCCCAAACACTCGAGCGGCGGGGCAATCGTCTACTGCGCGACGCGTGCTCATGCCGAAGCCGTGGCCAAATACCTCAACGAAAAGCAACTGCCGAGCGCGTTCTATCATGCCGGACTCCTACCGGAATCCAAGAAGTCAGTACAAAATAGCTTCATTGGCGGAGAGATCAGAGTCATCGTGGCCACAAATGCCTTCGGGATGGGAATCGACAAGCCCGATGTCCGTCTCGTGGTACACGCCGACATACCCGGTTCGCTGGAGAACTACCTACAGGAGGCGGGTCGGGCGGGGCGAGACCGTGCCAGCGCATATTGCATCCTGCTCTATGACCCTCAAGACGTGGAGAGTCAATTCTCCCTTTCGGCGAGAAGTAGGCTCACCCGTGGCGAGATCGACTCGGTCCTGCGCGCACTTCGACGGGTTGACCGAAAACGACAACTCGGCGGCGAAGTGATAGTAACCCCTGGAGAAATCCTCACCGAGGAAACCAGTGGTGAGTTCGAACGCGACGATCTTAGCGACGACACCCGGGTTCGGATCGCTGTAGCTTGGCTCGAAGAGGCCAAGCTACTCATGCGTGAGGAGAACCGGGTATCGATCTTTCCTTCGAGTTTGCAAGTCGCTTCCCTTGAGCACGCTCGACATCGCCTCGCCAAAGAGAAGATCCCCGGGAAGTACCGCGAACAACTGCTGGGAATCGTCGCCCTGCTCCTCAATGCGGATCCAGTAGCGGGGATAAGCACCGACAGCATCGCCACCTCGGTGGGCCTCGGGACGCCGGGGGTGCGACGCGCTTTCGGCGATCTTGAGCGACTCGGAATCGCCAGCAACGACATTGTGATCTCCGCCTTTGTCAATAAAGGCGTGAAGAACTCCTCCCTGTCGCGCTTGCAAAGCGCGCGCGGGGCGCAACACGACCTCATCGACATCCTCATTGAAGAGGGAGGCAACGTCGAGATAGCAGAGGCCGCCCATCTCAATTTGCGTGGTCTCACACAAGCTCTCAAAAACTCCGGGCATAAAACTATCCTGGTGGAGCAGGCCTGGCGTTTACTCAATGGACTCAGCCGCGACCGCTCCGAACAAAATGGTCGGCAAAACGGTGCGATGTCCTCCTTTTCAATTCGGCGCGAAAGTCCCGAATACGCTCTCGTAATACGCAACCGCGAATGGTCCGAGGTCAAAGAAATTGCCCAGCTGCGCGTCGAATGCGCAGCCAAGCTTCTCGCACACCTGCTCAGTAAAATCCCCAACTCTGAGGTGGGAACCGACCTTCTTGGGGTAACAACCTTGGGACAGCTCGCTGGCGAACTCACCTCAGATCTGATGCTCTCGCCGCAAATCCCAGATGTCGACCGGGCCGTCGAGCGTGCTCTGATCTGGCTACACGAACTCAACATCGTCCGTCTCAACAGAGGATTAACTGTTTATCGTCCTGCGATGACCATCAGGCTTAATGACGAGACTCGCCCCTTTGCTTCACACGACTTTGCACCGCTGGCGATTCATTACAGCGAAAAGACTCTCCAGATTCATGTCATGGCGGAATACGCCACGGTGGGAAGCAAGACTATGACCGATGCTCTCGCCCTCGCCATGGACTACTTCGCTCTGGATCGCGAAGAATTCCTTGATCGATGGCTTCCGGCGCGACCTGCTGAGTTGAAGCGCCAAACCACCGCCGCCACTTGGAAGCGCATCGTCGAGGATCTCGGCGACCCCACCCAGAAGCGAATCGTAGCCGACGATCGCGAAGAGACCAACCGCATCGTGCTTGCGGGTCCCGGATCTGGCAAGACCAGGGTACTGGTACACCGCATTGCGTACTTGGTGCGGGTGCGACAAGAGAATCCCTACGGCATCATCGCTCTAGCGTACAACCACCACGCGGCATCGGAGATTCGCAAGCGGCTTTTTGAGCTAATTGGAGATGACGCGCGCCGGGTAAGGGTAATGACTATTCACGGCCTGGCAATGCGCTTGACCGGCGCGGCTTTTTCCGCCAAGCCCGATAAGAGCCAGATCGACTTCAAGGCGATCCTCAAAGACGCTGCGGCACTTTTGCTTGGCGAGAGCGACGTGGCACTCGAACCCGACGAACTGCGCGATATCCTCCTCGGCGGATACCGCTGGATTCTCGTTGACGAGTACCAGGACATCGATGCCGATCAATACGCCCTCATCAGCGCTCTGACGGGACGAACTCTACGTGGTGCTGAACAGCGACTTACCATTTTCGCAGTCGGTGACGACGACCAGAACATCTATGAGTTCAACGGCGCTTCGGTAGAGTTCATTCGTCGCTTCGAGCAAGACTTCAAAGCGCGTCCGACTTTCTTGATTGATAACTATCGATCGACGCCAAATATTATCGCCGCAGCGAACCGCCTCATCGAGAGTTCCCCCGATCGCATGAAAGTCGGCCACCCTATCCAGATCAACAAAGCCCGAGCCAAGATGCCCCAGGGTGGCGACTTCGAGCTTCTCGATCCCGTTGCAAAGGGACGCGTCCAAGTCCTGGGTGTCGGAGCAGACCGCTTTAGCCAAGCGACCGCGCTAGTTAATGAACTGTTGCGCCTTTCTGAGCGCGATCCCGACTGGGACTGGAGCCAGGTCGCGATCATCGCTCGCAACTGGAAGGACCTAAACCCGATTCGCGCTTTTTGCGAGCTTCGCGGCATTCCCGCACAACTTGCCAACTCGGATGTCATTCCCTTCTGGTCACTGCGCGAGACCCAGGCCCTCATCGCTTGGCTGAGATCCAGCGACGGTTTGCTTATTGACCAAAACAAGGTTCTCACCTGGCTTGGCAAGCACGATGGGGGTCCGGGATGGGACACCCTCGAAGTAGCCCTACTGGAGTACTTTTTGGGAAGTGGTCCTAGCGAGCACTATGGCAAATCTCTCATCGAATGGATCGCCGAATGGGGGCGCGATCCACGACGTCGTTACCAAGGGATGCTTCTTACGACCGCTCACGGAGCCAAGGGGCTCGAATTCGACCACGTCGCGGTGCTCGATGGCGCCTGGGTCGACGCGAGCGGACAAGAAAACCTTGACGCGGCGCGCCGTCTCTACTATGTTGCGGCGACTCGTGCAAAAAAGACGCTTTTGTTTGGAGAAATGAATCGACGCCAACCGCTTCTGGCGAACTTGCGAGAGCTGGGATCGGTGGTTCAAAGGGATGTTCCCAACACTGGCAAGGCGCCGCCCGAACTGAGGCGCGAGTACCTCACCCTCTCCCTCGCCGATGTCGACCTCGGATTTGCTGGGCGGCATTCGCCGCAGCACCGCATTCATGAGGTAATTGCCGCTCTCGCGCCAGGCGACGCCTTGGCGATCGAGCTGGAAAGTCGCACCATTCGCAATAGCGCTGGCACTGCTGTGGGCCGTCTCGCCAGGGGTTTCCAAGCACCAGCGGCGATGAGCATCATACGGTCGAGCGTCGCCGCAATCGTAACAAGAAGCCGAGAGACCACAGACGAGGACTTTCGAGACTCCCTTCAATGCGACTTTTGGGAGGTCGTAGTACCAGAGGTCGTCTTCGCACCGATCGAGGCCGCTATCAACACGACACGCCGCGCTCATAACGACGTCCGTTTCATCTAAAACGCCCTGAAAGCGGAGTCGGCCCGAAGCGGTTGAGGAGCCCCCGAAAAACTGATCCACCGGTAATGTGGGTCTTCCCTCCAAAATCGATTATGGAGGAATGAAGAACATGAAGTCGAAAAAACATACCCCCGAACAGGTGATTAGAAAGCTCACCGAAGGCGACAAGCTTGTCTAGCGTTTGAGCAACGGTCGCCGAGGTAGGTCGCCAGTTCGCCATTACCGGGACCACCGGGTAGCGCCGGAAGAACCGATACGGCGGTATGAAAGCCAATGA
>JAKASN010000062.1 GCA_021819025.1 Actinomycetes bacterium
AGGTCTTTGCCCTGCAGATAACCCACGCCGAGGGGCCCGAAGGGGTTGACCCGGTCGAGGAAGGGTGTTAAATTCTGGACCGTAACGTTAACACTATCAGCCGAAACCTTTCGGTCCGGGCCTCGATGATCGGCGCCACCCCCAAAAGTGCGTGCGCCGCGGCGTGACTATCTTGGGTTTCGTTCGGTCTCTGGCCCCGGCGCACACCTTCTATATATGCACCTCCGTCCATGCCCCCAGACCCTTCCCCCGCCCCGCCGCAGCTGTGATCGCGCTGCATATATGTCGGGTGGAAAGAAGGTGTGTTGTGAATCACATAATTCTGCTGAAGGCGCGAGACGGCGAGGTGGCGACCCTCTCGGAGTTCGCCGACGACGCAGTCCCAGCCCAAACACTGCTGGCCGGGGAGCTGCTGCTGCACCTCGGCCCCTACGCGCCGCTTATCGGCAAAGGGAAGTGGGTGGGGTCCCGCGTTATGGCCCTCCCACTGAGGGGCGTAGCGATCCCGCCCGCTTGGAGGGAGGATGATCCCGTGGGCGTGACCCATGTGGTGACTGAAGAGACGGAACGCTATCTCGCCGAGAAATTCGAAGACTTCCACGCGATCTGCAATTTCACTCGCGGCCAGTACCTGCTCAGCCCGAAACCTTATTCAACCTGGCTCGCTGATCCATCTGGACCCGGCCAACTGCTGCTGCGCCTCCTCATCACCAGCACCGTGTTGAACTGGTCGGGCTGCGAGATCGCCGTCACCCCGGTGGTCCTTCCCTGGATGCGAAACATCACAGCCACTGCTACCCGGCTCATGCTCGAAGAGCAGCGGCCCGCCCAAGAGCGACCTACGCCCTCGCCCGCCATCAAGTCGATGCGCGAACAGCTCGCCGAACCACCTACGCCAAAGCCGCGCCCATGACTATCGAAGAGCAGCTCGCATACTTCCTTACCGCAGCTGGTTTCCAGGGATTCGAGCGCGAGTACCGCTTCGCACCGCCGCGACGCTGGCGCTTCGACTTCGCATGGAAGGATATCCGCCTCGCCATCGAGATCGAAGGCGGCACTTGGGTGAAAGGCCGGCACAACAGGCCAGTCGGTTATGCCAAAGACCTTGAGAAATACAACACCGCCACCTTGATGGGGTGGCGCGTGCTGCGGGTCACACCCGCGCTGGTCACCGATGGCACGGCTCTGGCACTGGTGGAAAGGGCCGCCAATACCGAGTGGGTCACTCTCTAAGGACCCGTGTCGCGCACCAGCGTGAGCGTGGGTGTGGAATCGCTGGCCTTGGAAGCTTCGAGCAGCCGCGCATTCGCCAGCCGCAGCTCGCCACGACGCTGCTCCGATTCCAGGTCCCGGACCATCTGGCGAAATTGCGGTGCCGTTGGCGGCCAGTCAGATTGCTTGGTTCCCCACGCCATCGCCGCGGGGATGAAAAGAGTAGCGTCCAAATCCCGCATCAAAAACGCCCAGGCTTTGACCTCGTCCGGGCCGAGCTTCAAATTCCGGTACCATCCCGCCAGAAGCGTCACGGCCCCCGAAAGTGCCTTGACCGTCTCCTGTGGAACCTCATCGATCTCGCGCATCTGCGCCTCGATTGTCGCGCGGGTGTCCATCTAATCCGCCCGATCCTCATCCGCCTTGACCTCCGCGCACGAGGAGCACAGGCTGCCGAGCTCGAAGTCGCGCTCGACCCACCAGCACCCGTCCTCGCAGGCTTCGTCCGCGGTGCAGCCGCAAATGCGGCAGAATTCAATGTCGAACATCTGACTTCTCCTTTGTGTCATGACGCGCCACCCCGCCCACCTCGCGATGGATCTGGTGCGCACCTTCTATATATGCACCGAAAACAAACCTTTTCCGTTCCGCCAGAAAGGTGTGCACCGGGGCGTATATATATTGGGTTTCGCGGCCATGGTGGCCCCGGTGCACGTCGGTAATGTATGCACGCTTTGCGGACCTTCTCCGCCCCCAAAAAAAACTCCTCAGCTTCCTCTGTTGCCCGTGCATATATATCGGCATGGCAACCTTGACGCAACTGATTGAAATGGCGAAAGCTTCTAGTTCGCACATCGAAATGACCAACGAGAACCTGGTGGCGGAGATCCAGCGCCTCGACAGCTCCACTATTCCTGCCGACCGGGAACGCCTGGCCGCGCTCCAGGCCAAGCTCCTCGCCCAGAATGCCGGCCTGATTATCAAAGTGGCGCACCGCTACAACCGCGCCAAGGCATTCACTCCCGACGAAGCCGCGGAGATCTCCATGGCCCCGCTGATCGCAGCCCGCAAGTTCGACCCGGAACGCGGCGTGAAGTTCTGCGCCTGCCTGCCCTGGTACGTCCGCTCCGCGCTCCAGGCCGAGCACGCCTTCGGCTCGGGCCAGTCCCAGTCGGTCTATGCCCGCGCCAAGGCCAAGCTCAACAACATGGATCGCTTCTCCGCCGAACAGGTAGCCCGCGCCGCAGAGACGCTGCGGTCCAAGGCTGTCCTAGACAGCCCGACCATAGCGGCACAAATGACTGACAACATCTCCGCCGAAGAGCTCTTCCTGGAAACAACCGAGAAAAGCGCTGCCGAGACAAGAAAAGAGCGGATGCTCACCCTTGCCACCGAAGCGGTAACGATGCTCACCCCAGAACAGAAAGAAGTCCTCGCCTCCCTCCTCGCTCCAGCCCCCCACGGTCGCGACGCCGATGGCTTGCGCACGTCCCCGGCAATCGCCCGCCAGCTTCTGTTCAAGGTCGAATACGCCAAAACCCAGAAACGCCAGGTATTCGACACCATCCAGGACTACATCCTCGAAAACGACCCCAGCCTGCGGCCCCCAAACTGGCAGCCCCGCCAACAGGGGGTATGGCTCCCCGAAATGCAGGGATTCCTCATGGGCCTCTTCGGCACCCCCACCGCGGATGAGATCGTCAATTACCGGAAGGTGGCCAGGAGAAGGATGCGGCGCTGACAATGCTTTGGTGCTCGTCGTTTCACAAGGCAGGTCTCTAAAGAAAACCCTTGCCGATACCGAAATGATTATATAAGGGTGCGATTTCGGGTGCCCGCCTCAGGCAGCCGTCTCGTCCCACTGCCGCTCCAGTCCCCGTCCCGCCGCATAATGTGAGATGAAGAGCAGAAACCGATAGGGAGAGAGTATGGCCGAACCCGCCCCCGTGCGGCACGCTGCACGCACGCGAGAGCACGACCTCGCCCGCAATCTTGCGCACCCTCCGTTCTCGGACCGTCGCTTCTGGTGGGCACAACTGATGGTAGCGGTTGTATTTCTTATCCACCTTGGAGCGGATCTCGCTCACGCACATGCGACGACTCCCGTTCCCGAGTTCGTGTGGGCACTGCTGCTGCTCCTACCCGTGGTGTATGCGGGCACGACCTTCGGCCTCGTGGGATCGCTCGGCGTTGCGCTCACGGGGATCGCGACCCTGGCGTCCATTGAGCTGATCCTGCCTCACTCCAACATCGAGCTTTGGGGAGCGCTGAGCGTTTTCGTAATGGTGCTTGTCACTGCCGTCGTACTTGGTGCTGGTTTCGAGGAGATGCAGACCGCGGCAAAGGCGCAGGCGGCTGCTGAGGCGTTTGCGAAGAGCGAAGAGCGTTTCCGCCTCGCCTTCGATGGCAATATGGCCGCGATGGCGACGGCGGATTTGGAGGGACATGTCCTGCAAGCCAACCGCGCGTTCTGCGAAATGCTCGGACGTGCCGAAGAGGAGATCATCGGTGTGAGCTTCATGGACTACACCCACCCCGACGATCTCGCCATATCCGAGGCGATCAACCGCCAGATTG
Source organism: Actinomycetes bacterium (assembly GCA_021819025.1). Taxonomy (GTDB): domain Bacteria; phylum Actinomycetota; class Acidimicrobiia; order Acidimicrobiales; family Acidimicrobiaceae; genus Acidithrix. The sequence goes on from JAKASN010000062.1 coordinate 3,790, forward strand.
CTCTTGGTGAAGTCGACCAGCTGCGCTACCACAAGCGCTACCTGCACAAGAATGGAGGGATAGTATTCGCAGAGGTGTCGAAGTCCCTCTCTCGCGATGACAACGGAGCACCAGCTTTCGAAATCACCTCCATCCGCGATGTCACCGAGGAGCGCACCCTTGCCGCAGAGCTTTCGCATCAGGCCCTGCACGACTCCCTTACCGGGCTGCCGAACCGGGCGCTATTTGAGGACCGCCTCTCCCGCGCGCATGACCGAGCCGTTCGCCAAGGCACCCAGAGCGCATTGCTGCTGATGGATCTTGACGACTTCAAGGGCGTCAACGAAACCCTCGGACACCACACTGGCGATCAGCTCATCGTCGCATTGGCGCGCCGCCTCGAGAAGGTGACACGCTCCTCGGACACCCTGGCCCGCTTCGCAGGGGATGCCTTCATCTACCTGGCCGAAGGACTCGCCCATGCCGAAGAGGCCCAAGCTGTCGCCGAACGCCTGCTCGGGGTGCTCGCTGAGCCCTTTGTCCTCGCTGGAACCAATGTGAAACAGAGTGCAAGCCTCGGGGCGGTGGTCTGTGATCCCGGGGAAAATGCGGACTGCACCGAGCTCGTCCAGGATGTCGATACCGCGATGCACGAAGCGAAGAGCCAGGGCAAGGCCCGCACGGTCCTGTTCCAACCGGAAATGCGCGCCCGCACCTCGAACAGCTTCCAGCTTGCCCAGGATCTCTCTAACGCCCTCGAACGCCGCGAGATCGCGATGCACTATCAGCCGATCGTGGAATTGGCCAATGGCAACATCCTCGGCTACGAGGCGCTGATGCGCTGGCGCCACCCCGAGCGGGGACTCGTGCCGCCCGATGTCTTCATCCCTCTCGCCGAACAGAGCGACCTCATCGTCGCACTGGGTGCCTTTGCGCTTCGCGAAGCAATCGCCGAAGCGGCGAGCTGGGACAGCTCAGGCAGCGGAGCCATTGCCCCCTACGTCGCTGTCAATCTCTCCGCCCGCCAGTTCCATGACCCCAAGCTGATTGCGACCATCGAGGAGCTGCTCACCTCTGGCCATCTCGCCCCGGAGCGCCTTGTGCTTGAGATCACCGAGAGTATCGCGCTATCGGACATCGAATCGGCGATCAGGACCATCGAGCACCTCCAGCACCTCAAGGTCGCTGTCGCCCTCGATGACTTTGGCACCGGCTACTCCTCGCTCTCCTACCTTGCGATACTGCGTCCCAACATCATCAAGATCGACCGCAGCTTCGTGAGCTCCTCGCACCGAAGCGTCTTTGCGGGACGCCTGCTCGCAGGAATAGTCTCGCTTTGCCATGTGCTGGAGATGACCGTGCTCGCCGAGGGGATCGAAACCCATGACCAGTTGGAACTGCTTCGCCAACTTGGCTGCGAATTCGGCCAAGGCTTCCTCTTCTCGCCTGCGGTTCCGGCTGACGGGGTGGCGGAGATGGGTGAGCGGGTGCGGTCGTCATTGGCAGCTGCGGTCAGACGATCTGTGTGATTCAACCACTCCAGGAGGGTTTGTTCCGACCTTGTGGATCTCTTTGCCGCGCGTAGAAGATATAAGTTGGGACGTGGGTGTTAGCACATGGATGAAGTGAATCGTTGGTCTTTGTTTGAGATTGTCTCGATTCACTCGGGTGTTTTTAGCCCAAGCCGTTTTACCGCGAGATCGTTCTCTCGGAATGGCTCCGCCCTCCTTGGACCCGGACCAGGATCGAATTGGACTGGCCTGTTAAGAACCCGCCAGAACGCGAGAGAAGATCTCAAGGCCGTCCACTGCGAGAATCGCCGGTAAAACGGAAGTCGAACTTTGGGAAGGCTGGTAAATCTGGTAAATGTCGTCCTCCCGCGTCTCATGAGGCATCACTCTCGAGTGTCGCGACGAAGCGATCTAGTTCTGCACGAGTGAACCGGGCTGAGCGCTTGATATGGACAGGCTTGAGCGTTCCGGCTTCGACCAGAAGATAGACCGATGACCTTGAGATCTTGAGAAGTAGTGCTACTTCGGAATACGTGTAGAGAAGTGCTGTTTCGGGATGGAGGGTGGGAGTTTGGGCCATGTGGTTTTCCTCTTCAGACTGTCTTGGCTTCTTCGGGCTCCCGATATATATGCAGCGGTGCACATCCCTCACGGTGTTGCAACATCTTCCATTCTCCGGTGCCATCGATAGTCACTGCGATGCGCCCCGGCACCCAACGTCGCACGGCCAGGTTGCTGCTCCGGCTCGATCATCTTCCGCTCCCTCTGAAACTTGTGACTTCTGTGACGGTGATCGAGCTGAGCGCGCCATCTTGGGGCGTGGTCGGTAGTTGGTCGGTAGTTGGCAAAATAACACCCATAGACGAGCATGGACGTCGGTACACCGTAGTACCTGGTCAGATCCTATGTGGAGACTAGTTGCCTGTAGGGAAATCCTGGTAAAAACCCTGGAACGCATAACTACGGATCAGAAGGTTGGGGGTTCGACTCCCTCCGAGCGCACCAAAGTTACCCTGTTCAGAGCCGACGAACACTCCTGGCAGCCGACCGATTAGCGCTCTTTGCTTGTGGTTGGTTTGCAGTTGGCGAACTTCGTGCTCGAGTTGTCGAACATCTTTAAGACTCTACGTATGGGGACCTGGTCGCTGAGCCTGGCTAGCCACTGTAAAGGTGCGTTTGACCACTATAGCCGATGGGATCAGTGATTTGCGAGCGAGTGTGTCAGGTTGGACACTCCCTGGGTATCGATGTTGCAGTGGAGGTGACCGATGCCAACTTCGATCATCGGCTTACTATCTTTGAGGGCGGCGTTACTCGAAGTTATTCGATGCCCACTTGCCTCGGGGCGAGCGATCTAACGATAATGGTGGCGTTCAAGACGGCTTCGCCTGGGATTTGAGAGACGCCCTTCGTAGTGCGGCAGAGACGATTTTGTTGGGCCGTATCGCCCCTTGGAAGAATATCGGGCGCTCTGCGGTTGATGGTGCGAGTCGATTTAGCAGTGATCCTCAGCTTTGAGGAACCCAAAAAACGTTGTGCAACGGGTTGGTAGGCTGGGGTCCTCGATCTCGAGGAGTCACAAGGCGAAAGGGGCGAAATGGTGTTTCGTTCTCTCCTGGCTAAGGCGGTAAATGTACTTGCCATCGCGGCGCTCCTTGCATCTTGCGGAAGCGCGATTGCCACGACGCCATCTGCGCCAGCGAGAGTCCCTTCGGTACTAAAGGTGACGAGCAACTCCAACGCGACAATCTCCGAAAGCGGACCTCCCGGGAACATTTCGGCGATCTGGTTCATCTCGCCCAGTCGATACATCGCAGCCAATTCTCTTGGAAACGCGAGCGCGATTGTGGAGCGAAGCGGCAAGGCAGCGAATTGGACCGCGCTTTCGGCGGTCCCTGTCCCTGGAGCGGTGCACGAACTCGACTTTGTGGATCCCCGGCATGGCTTCGCTCTCTCGTACTCTCCATTGGGTGGTCCAACAGCTGGGTTGTATGCAACCTCGTCTGGAGGGGTCTCTTGGGTGAAGTTGGATGTGGCGGACTTTGTGACTGTAGATTTCGTCTCTGCAGAAATAGGCTATGCCCTAATCAATGAGGGGGCGCAGTCTCTCGTGGAGGAGACCAGCGATGGCGGCTCGGTGTGGTCGAGGCTCTGGACTTTCCCGTCAGCATTTTACAATGCTTCGATTTCGTTTACTTCTGCCTCAAGCGGCTGGTTGCTGGTTGGAAACGAGCCAGGAAATGGTTTTCAAGCAAAGGAGCTTCTCAGTACGAGCGATGGCGGAAAGAGTTGGGATCTCGTTGCTAAATCCCTGTCGAACGCTAATTTGGCGATCCCTCCGCCAGGCACGTTACCCGTTTTAGGTTACATCAGCCAACTGGTATTTGCGAGCCCGGTCGTGGGTTACGCGTGTCTCGGGTCTGGTGGGGTACTGATGACGAGAGATGGGGGGAAGACTTGGTCGCCAATCTGGCAGAGCGCTTTTGAACCAGGCGTCTTGGACGTGGCAACAATCGGAGTTTTTGGATCGAGTAGCTTTGCTGCGCTCGCTGGCGGCGAGATCTTCACGACAAACGACACTATTAATTGGGAGAAGCTCTACCCGCCCTTCCAAGCTTCAACGGCGATTTTTTCGAAGTCGGGCTTGTATGTACTCGATTCGAATGGAAATGTGCTCATGATCACTAAAGGTCGAACATTAGACCTCGGACCAGCACCAAAGTTTGTCTACAAGCTGCACCTTGTCGATGGACGGCTTGTGGGGCGCTCGAC
>JAKASN010000063.1 GCA_021819025.1 Actinomycetes bacterium
GCTGAGACCGACCTCGAAGTGTTCTGCCGCAAGAAATTCACACCAGGCTTCATCGAGAAGTGTCCCATTGGTCTGGAGGTTGTTCCAGATCTGCCAACCTGCAGGGAGGTACTCCCGCTGCATCTCTATCGCGCTGCGGAAGTAATTTAATCCCGCTAAGGTCGGCTCGCCGCCATGCCAAACAAAGTGCACAATAGGGCCGGGGCTGGATTCGATGTAATCGCGGATGTAGCTGCGGAGCACTTCTTCAGACATTCGAAACGGATGCCGCTTGGGATAGGAAGCCACCTTCCCTACGTAGTAGCAATAGCTGCAATCGAGATTGCAAATCGGGCCCACCGGCTTGGCCATTACCAGAAACGGCTCTAACTCCTGCACTGGATCAATCCTCCCCTCCGAAGGAGAAACTCGGGCAATGCGGCCCAACTTCACTAGCTGGGGCGTCGAACGCGGGGATGAGCTTTGACTCCCAAGTCGCCGAGTTCCGCCTCGACGATCGGGAGTGGAAAATCCCCATAATAGCTCGATGGTGCTTGGCTAACCAGGCCCTGGAATAAGATACCAACTTCTGCATTCAACCAGCTCATGATGGACTTCAACGATCAGCTGCGTCGGAGCAGAAAACCCCAAAGCAATTATTTCTAACACCCGCATCCCTTTGTGCCCAATCGGAGGCACCTCGCGACAACATCCGCCGGGCTCGCCGTGGCAATATGACGCCACCGCGAGCTCACCAGGCGCCCAGATACCCCTCAGCGGTCGACATAACCCTCGATGCCCACCGTACAACTCGTGGTAATAAAAGCGCTGAGTCCAGCTACCGAGGTCGGGGCTTGGCAAGACTTCATTCGCTTGCGCACATTTTCCTTTCCAAGAGGCGGGCCTAAAGACCTCGATGGGCACCCGCAGAGCCCCTCAGAGCCGGTGGAGCCGCATAAGCCCGGTGCCAGCGGTTGCCAATTCAGGGCAACGTCGCGAGGTTGCCCTGAGCGCTCGCCCCCAACTGGGAAAGACCGAAATTCTCCTCAATGGACTTGAGCAGGGAGTAGTGGTCCATCGGCGTGGGAATTACCGTTCCGGCGCCAAGATGGGGCTCGATCACCAAGGTTAGGACGTGACCTCCTCCCCCGCTCGGCTGGATCTGCCCTGAAGGAGAGAGGCCCGAATAGTCGCCACCATTTCCCTCATCCCATGTCACATAAAGCGCTCCGTTTTGCTTCCACGCGCTAGATGCGGTAATGGAATTGACCATGGCGGTGAGCCAAAGCCCGGCACTTTGGGCGGCGCAGTTGTGCCCATCATTGCAAATGTTCGGTGTAATCCAGACAAAGCTAGGAATCACCCCCGACGGGGAGGACAACTGTGCGCTAAGTTCGTGCAAAGGGCGGATCTCGCCACACAGCGACGGCGAATTGCGGATCGCATCAAAGTAGACGAAGGGATCGTGCTTTCCAGCGTAGAGGCCACTGGGTGCATAAGGAGAAAGGTAGCAATCGCCAGGCAGCGACTCCATATAGGCAGACCAAGTTATTCCCTGGGCCGCAAGTTCCCCCGCAAGATTGGGGGCATTCACAAAGCAGTCGACACAATCCGAAGTGATTCCCAGGGTGGAGCCGGCAATGAGGCTGATGTAATTGGGAAGGGACGGATGAGCGGTGGCGTAGTAATTGCTTGCGTATGCCCACTTCAGCGCCAGTGCCGCAATCGCCGGCGTGGCGAGTGCCGCGCTGTATCCGAGATTTTCCATCACGATGACAAATACGTGCGGATGCTTATAACTCAGCGACGTCGTCGACGTCGAAGCGCCAAGGGTGCTGGTGGGAGCCAAGGTACTCGCTGGAGTGGAACTGCTCGTTGCCCCCGCCGACGAACTTGGAACCACGCTGCCGCAGGCAGCGAGCACCAATGCCGCGAGCAACACCGCGAGCGCCGCGCTCCGGCAATGGCTTGGGCGCAAACGCGAGTCGAGCCACTTTTGCAAAGTTGAACGAGTCATAGCCACTTTCCACCGTAGAGGCCAATGCGAGGATTTAGCTGAATAAGCAGCTCCAAAGCTGCTACGAGCACCGATATATGGCAGCGGAAATCCTCAGAACTCAGCCCTAGCTGACATGGCATCGCTCTCTTCGAGCTTCCCTCGAAGATTACGCCATGGTGTAGATAGCGTCACAATTCTCGCGGAGCTCACGGGAGAGCTGGCCGGACCGAGCCACCGCACGAACGAAGAGCCCCTCCGAACGCGCGAGCCGCGCTAAATCTGCGAAGGCGTGATCTCCAGAGGCAATCTGCAGTACGTCGCAGCTCCGTGCCACTGCGTCGATGTCGATCACCTCCATCAGGGCCCGGTCTGCTCCATCTTTGCCACGTCCAAAGCGCACGCTGTAATGCTCCCAATCAAGCGCGGTGCTGTACATTATCGCAGCATCGCATCCCACGTAGACCAGATCCGAGGAGTGAACCCATTTGCGCTGATAACCGCTGGAGACCTCGGTAAATACCTTTGCCCTGACCTCATCCGAATAGATGTGCCGACTCTCCAGAGATCCCACGAGATTCTCAATATCGACGATGTGACAAGTACGGCCATTGGCGCGGAGGTATCGTGGCGTCGACACCGGGCTTTTCGCAGTCGGCCTTAGATGCAAAGCGCCTCCCTTTAGCGCAGGCTTACTCGACTGAATAATGGAAGCCATAGCTCGAAACTACTCCTCTGTTGTGACTTAGGTGAAAACTGCGTCAAATTATCCCCGAACTCGCACGCCTGTGGGCTAGCTGGCAACGATGCGAAGCGCCCAAAACCTCCACCAAGCTCGATGCGACCACGATCACCGAATTAGCCTTAGGCAGAGTCGATTTGGGGCATCCATAAGCGCCACAAAGTCTCATTGCACCGGCGCAGCAGCCGGAAACGAGACCCCTACGCCACCTCTAGTGCCCGCGCCAAAGCGGCGTTTTTCCCTCTCCAAGTCCAAGGGCCGGATGGTTTTCCTTCCTTCGCGCTCGACGTCGCCAATGAGCTGCGCCGGAACCAGCCAGCTAACCTCGAACTCGATGCCATCTGGATCCTTGGCGTAGATCGCTTTTGTGGTTCCGTGGTCCGATGCACCCACCAGGGCGCGGCGCTCTTTGAGGCGCTCGGCGATCACCTCGAGATCCGCGAGGGTCTCGACCTCCCAAGCAATGTGGTAAAGGCCAACCGTCGAGCGTCCTGCGCTGGAAGCTCCCGCTTTGTCGCCGATTTCGAAAAGCCCTAAGTCGTGATCGTTATTGCTCGCCGGAGCCTGCAAGAAGGCCGCACCGGGAAACGAGAACAACACCTTGAAATCGAGAACCTGCTGATAGAACTCAACGGACTTCGCGACGCTTCTGACGTAGAGCACCGCATGGTTCAACCGGGAAACCGCCATAAATCTTCACCCTCTCTTGCGGCACGCATCGCCGCGATCCTTCAAGCTACTCAACATAGGTGATACATCAACTATTTCCATGGTGCAACGAAGATCACAACAGTAGGGATAACAGTGCCAACAGCGACTTCTACCAGGCAGTCCACGATGTTGACTCCGCCTACGGCTCGATGTGAAACTCCCAAGCCACCTCTAGTCCCCTGGGTAGCCCCGTCCTAGTAGAAGGCGCCACAAGCTAGGCACTATCCTCCATGGTCGCCTGGTAATGTTTCGCAATCGTAAATAATTGGTTTATGGTCCATCCACTATACCTTTAGAGGTGTACTATCTTCCTTCAAGTGAAACTTCTCCAAGGAGGACAAAGACATGTCGAACCAAGAGGTCGGCAAGACCGGTGACCGCGATGGGCCGAAGGGTCTCGCAAAAGGATCCCTCAAGCCCATAAACGTACTGGCTATCGCAGTGGCGGCGATATCGCCGACCACATCGGTATTTCTCGTCTACGGAGCCGGCCTCGCATCTGCTGGCACCGGCGTTATCTGGGCCTTCATCATCGGAGGATTCATCGCTATCGGGATGGCGCTTTCGTACGCCGAAGTCGGGTCGGTCTTCCCTTCCGCTGGGGGCGCCTACACCATCGTGAGAAAAGCTTTGGGTCCTATATGGGGCGGACTGACCAATGTTCTCTTTTTGGTACTAGGGATCGTGGTCACGGCTTCGATCCTCGTGGCGGCAGCAACCTACCTCTCCTCGCTGGTGCCTGCGCTTCCGGTGAACTGGACCGCCCTGGCGATGATGGCTGTAGTGACCTTGTTATCCCTGGAGCGGATCTCCCCCACCAGCTGGGTTACTGCGGCAATGCTGGTCCTCGAACTCGCGGTAATCCTCGTCTTCACCTTCTTTTCCTTTGCCCATCCCTCGCTTCACTCCAACCCATTTACCCACCCCGTCCTTGCTAGCGGGCACGGGAATACCTTGGCTCTGGTGGGAATGGGCGGCCTTCTGGTAGCAGTGGTACCGGCGCTCTTTGCCTACAACGGCTACGACTGGCCGCTCTATTTCGCCGAAGAGTCCTCCAATGCCAGACGCGCTCTTCCCCGAGCCGTCATCCTTGCAGCGGGCATCGCCATCGTGGTCGAGCTGGCGGCAGTGATTGGAGCGACTTTCGCCATCAAGAACCTTGGAGCGGCCACCGCGAGTAGCGCCCCGCTTTCGCTCATCGCCGAGCAGGTGATGGGGTCCACCGGGGCAAAGATACTGCTCATCGGCGTGGTAATAGCGATGTTTGACACCGGTCTAGCGGGCAATCTTGCTTACGCGCGCATCTACTACGCCTCCGGCCGCGATGAGATGTGGCCCGGTCCCCTCAACAAATTCTTCACCCACATCAGCCCACGAACCCAAGTTCCCACCTATGGATTTCTCGTGCTCTTTGTTGGCAACGGAATCCTCTCCATCTTTACCTCACTTAATAACCTCATCACCTTTACCGGCGTGGTGATCGTGGTCATCTACCTCTTGGTCGCAATATCCGCACTGGTCAGCCGGGTGCGCGACAAGGGATTAGAGCGCGGATTTCGCATGGCGCTCTGGCCGATTCCACCCCTCGTGGCCATCGTCGGAGTCGCGATCGCGCTCAGCCAGCAAGTGAAGCGGGACCTAATTATCACCGGCGTGATCGTCGCGGTATCGGTGCTCTATTACGCCCTGAACCGTCGTCGGCTCTCGAAGGTCCCTTCTATGGTTATCGCCGAAGAGGTCGCTCCTCCTCGGAGCATTTCCCTCGCCGAGGAGCTTTAGCGATGGGCGCAGCTGCTCCGAGGCGCGTGGCGATAATTGGTGCCGGAATGGTGGGGCTCTCGGTGGCGTGGTTCCTCCAGGAGTACGGGGTAGAGGTGACGATATGGGATCGCAAAGGCGTGGCAGCTGGCTCTTCATGGGGAAACGCCGGTTGGGTTTCCCCAGGTCTCACAACGCCTTTACCAGAGGCGAGCGTGTTGAGATACGGCCTCAAGTCGCTGCTTCGTAGCGACGCGCCGCTCTATGTACCACCGACGCTGGATCTTTCCCTGGCACGCTTTCTCGTCAAATTCGCGCGCCGGTGCAATGAGCGGGAGTGGAAGCGGGCCATGAACGCCTATGTCCCGCTCAATAATATCGCCCTCGACGCCTACGACGCACTGAACTTGGCTGAGGAAACCCTTGAGATCACAAGTGCACCGATCGTGGCAGCATTCCAGTGGCGTGAACAGGCCAAGGATCTCCTCAAGGAGATCGAGATGATCAATAGGGCCGGGCAACCCGTGAAAAGCGAGATGCTCAGCGGGGCCGAACTTCGAGAAAGTCTTCCCCAACTCGCCACCACGGTTAACTTCGGGATTCGTATTGACGGCCAACGCTATATTGATCCGGGAGCATTCACGACAAGACTTGGCGCCGCGGTTATCGGGCGCGGCGCTACCCTGGTGACCCCTAACGAAGTTGACTCGGTTCGCCGTGAAAAAAGCGCCGTCAACGTCTACGGCAGCGACGGAGCGAGCTCTTCTTTCGATGCGGTGGTACTTGCCGTGGGAGCTTGGATGAACCGTCTTGGGGGGCCATTAGGTGTCAAGATGCCGGTAGCGGCCGGGCGAGGGTATTCGTTCTTGGTGCCTAGCGCCGAAACCGTGGCTTTTCCGATCTACTTTCCCGCCGTAAGAGTCGCATGCACCCCGATGGGCCCGAAGTCTTTACGCATCGCGGGGACGATGGAGTTTCGCAAGCCCGATTATCGACTTGACACGGCGCGCCTGGCCTCGCTGATGCGCTCCGCTCTCCCTCTGCTCGACGGCCTCGATTGGGGACAAAGACGCGATGATTGGGTCGGGGCACGGCCGGTGAGCGCAGACGGCATGCCTTTGATCGGCGCGAGCAAAGTGCCGGGGATCTTCATTGCCGGCGGACACGGAATGTGGGGCATCACCTTGGGTCCCGCCACCGGAAAGCTGCTCGCGGACCAAATCGTCAAAGGAGAGATCCCCGACCAGCTCCGGCCATTTGACCCGACCAGATAAGCAAGAACTTTTACCCGATTGAGAAAGCGACCATTGCAAAACCACGCCCGCCACCACGAGGGAGAGACCATCCTCATGGACGACCCGACCGTCACCAACATTCCCGTCGATGAGTGCGCAGAGGGCTTGATCGACCTTGGTCTAAGCCCGCTTCTGATGATTGATAACCGCCTCGCCGACGACAAAGGTCGCTACCGCCTCGTGCGGGCGGGCTTGGCAGAGCGCCTCGTTCGAGCCGCCGAGAGCTTGCCCGACGAGCTCCGCCTTCTCATCGTCGAAGGCTACCGACCCGTGGAGCTCCAGGAGAAGTACTTTAATCAATACGCGGCTGCCCTGCCCAAGCAATACCCAGGAATTACCGAGAGCGAGATCCACTCCCTGGCGAGCCGATACGTCGCTCCCCCTTTCGATATTCCCCCTCACTGCGCAGGAGCAGCGGTGGATCTCACCTTGGCCTGGGCCGACGGCACTGAACTCGATATGGGCACCCAGATCAACGCTTCGCCTGAAGACAGCGGTGGCCGCTGCTACGTCCACTCCTTGGAGATCTCCCAAGAGCAACGATCGAATCGCATCCTGCTCATTTCAGCGTTGAGGAGCGCCGGTCTGGTAAATTACCCCACGGAGTGGTGGCACTGGTCCTACGGAGATAGATATTGGGCACTTATCTCCGGGGCGCCCGTGGCAATCTACGGACTGATCGACACCGATTAACCAGGATCCCGCGATCAGGGGAGCGGCGCGATACCTTAGCGAAGAGGCTGCGCCGCTCCGGCGAAGGTCGCGTTGCGCTGGCTTTCTTGGCTCACCTGCCTACTTCGGATATGGTGTAGTGCAGCATGGAAGACCAAGAAGCAGCCAAGCGGCAATATCCGGTAATTGCCATCAATGACATCGTCGGCTCGGTGCGGCTCCAAACCGCGCCTGAGCAGATTGCGGATCGCATTTTGGCTGCAATTGCGGTGGGAATTCTCTATCCCGGCGACAAATTGCCTTCCGAGCGCGAGCTAACCAATATCCTCGACGTGAGTCGAACCACGCTTCGCCAAGCGATTAGTCGCCTCTCTGCACTTGGAGTACTCGAGGCGCGCCGCGGTAGACAGGGAGGGACTTTCGTCCGCGAGTTACGGCCGCGCTCGCTCGAATCGGCAGCCGTATTGAGGGCGCTCGGTCCGATATGGGACCAGCTCGAGGCGATGCTCGACTACCGCAATCTTGTCCAACAGATGATCGCCAAGGCGGCCGCGCGCCGGCGCAACGACGCGGACTGCGCCGCGATGACGGTGGCGCTGGCGGCATATAGCAGAGCTAAGTCGTCCACCGAATCCCGCCATGCTGACCACGCGCTTCACGAAGCCATCGCCCATGCCTCCAAGAATGCCTATTTGGTGCAGCTGAATCGGGAGCTTGCTACTGGGGCGAATCTGGGTTTCACTTCGCATCCTTACTCAGCCGAACTGCATGATCGCGCACTTGCTCAACACCGCGCTCTCGTTCAGGCAATATTAGACGGCAACGCCGATGTGGCGGAGCGCCTTGCCGAAGAGCACTTCCTCGTCACCAGCACCCAACCGTGGCGC
>JAKASN010000064.1 GCA_021819025.1 Actinomycetes bacterium
TTCCGATCTGCGAAATTATCTGGCAGCTCTTTTGGGGATGCTGGCCGTCGTGTCATCATCGAAGAAGGCATGGTTGGACTAGAGGTCTCACTGCTGGTGGTGGTAGATGGTAAGCGCGGGGTGCCGCTAAATCCTGCTCGGGACCATAAGCGGCTGCTCGAAGGTGATCTAGGCCCCAATACCGGCGGCATGGGGGCCTATACACCGGTGGACTTCTTCGGCCCGCGCGAAATCGCTGTCGCGATGGATCGTGTCGTGAACCCGGCAATTGCCACCATGGTCGAACTGGGAATCGACTACCGCGGTCTCCTCTATGCGGGACTGATGATTACCGAGAGCGGTCCGCGCCTTATCGAGTTCAACGTACGGTTTGGGGATCCTGAGGCTCAAGTTGTGGTCCCGTTGTTGCTGGGAGGCTTCGGCGAACTCCTTCTAGGTGCCGCAAGCGGAGAAGTCCCAGATCCTTCTGCTCCTGCTAATGGAGCTGCCGCCACGGTGGTGATGGCGGCCCCAGGCTACCCCGAAGCCGTTCGCGTTGGCGGCAAGATCAGCGGTGTTGAGGATCTCGCTGGCACTCAGGATGTGAAAGTTTTTCATGCTGGTACGCGACGAGGACCCCGGGGCGAGCTGCTTGTCGCGGGTGGACGGGTGCTGTCAGTTACGGGATTCGGGCCCGATGTCGCTTCAGCGCTTGCGAAGGCTTATGCCGCCACCGATTGCATCACTTTCGAAGGAGCGCAGTTTCGACGTGACATCGGCATGATCGGCCATGCCGAGAATTGGAATGATGATGACCACAGGAGGTCTTGAGATGATTCTTGAATCGGGGAGCCAGCCATGATTGAACGGTATTCCTTGGGCGAAATCAAGGAGGTATTTACCGATCGAGCGCGTATGGAAGCCTGGCTTGAAGTTGAGGTGCTTACCGTCGAGGCCCTGGCCGCACTTGGTAGAGTCCCCGTCGGAGACGCCGAATACGTCCGTGCGCATGCTCCTATGGTAGATGACGCATTCGTCGCGGCAGTGAATCAGCGCGAGGAAGTCACCAACCACGATCTCGCTGCGTTCGTCGACGTTACCCAAAGTCGTATCGGAGAACCTCAAGGGAGTTGGATCCATTATGGCCTGACCTCTTCGGACGTTGTGGACACCGCTCTGTCGTTGACGCTCAAGCGGGCGGGCGGGATTATTTTGTGTCAAGTAGCCGGAGCGATTGAAGTCGTGGCGGCGCGCTCGGCGGAATTTCGCGATACCATCATGGCGGGCCGGACCCACGGGATGCACGCCGAACCAACAACTTTTGGTAACAAGCTGGGGCTATGGACTTTGCAGCTCTATCGTGATTACCAGCGCCTCGAGCGCGCCATCGAGGGAATTTCGGTAGGAAAACTTTCCGGAGCGGTGGGGACCTTCTCTAACATCGACCCCAGAGTGGAGCGGATGGTATGTGGCGCACTTGGACTGCGTGCCGTCCCGGCGACCCAAGTTATCGCACGTGACCGCCATGCCGAGTATCTCTACGCGCTTGCCAGCTTGGCGAGCTCCATTGAGGCATTCTCTACCGAGATTCGCCATTTGCAAAGGACTGAGCTCCAAGAAGCAGAAGAGTACTTTCAACCCGGGCAAAAGGGATCTTCGGCGATGCCCCATAAGCGCAATCCGATCCTCTCCGAGCGCCTAGTTGGCCTGTCCCGCGTTATGAGGGGGTATCTTGTCGCTGGGCTGGAGGACATCGCGCTTTGGCACGAACGTGACATTTCCCACTCCTCGGTGGAGCGAGTTGTGATGCCCGACGCATCTATTCTCGCCTACTATATGGTGGTTAAATTTTCTGGCTTGATTCGCGGCCTCGTGGTCTACCCGAAGCGCATGAAAGAGAACCTCGAGGCATCTTATGGCCTGGTCTACTCCCAGTCGCTACTGCTGGCACTGATCGAATCTGGCCTCACCCGTGATGAGGCCTACCGAATTGTCCAGTCGGCGGCACGCGAGGCGGCGAACACCCGACGACCGCTTCGGGAGGTTCTCGTGGGCATGGCAGGGGTCTTTCTTGCCGAAGAGGTCCTTGCCGAAGCTTTTGACGAGCAGAGGGTTCTTGCCAACGCCGGTCTTACCGTCGACGCGGCACAAGAGATACCCATGCTTATCGCGAGACATGGCGAAACCAGCGCCCGTGGAGAGTCTTAGACAAGGAGATAAAAGATGCGCCACATCTACTCCGGCAAGGTGAGAGATGTATACGAGCTCGAAAGGCTCAACCCGCATCGGTTGCTAATGGTTGCGACCGACCGTGTCTCCGCATTTGACGTGGTCATGAAAGAGACCGTGCCTAGCAAGGGCCAGATCCTAACTGCAATGAGCTGCTATTGGATGGAACGAACGTCAGATATTGTGCCCAACCACCTCATCGCCAAGTTTCCCAATGCAGAGGTAATTGGAGAGCCTTTCGCCGAGGAGTTCGTGGGCCGCTCCGTGGTGACCGCAAGGGCGGAGATGATCGAACTCGAATGTATTGTGCGTGGCTATCTTGCCGGAAGCGCTTACAAGGAGTATCGATCTACTTCGACCGTGCATGGACACAAGGTAGCGCCGGGGATGGCGCCGGCTTCGCGTCTTGACGAGCCGCTCTTTTGTCCCTCCGTGAAGAATCACCTTGGACACGACGAGAATGTGTCCATCGAGGCGGCAAAAGTGATGTTTCCCTCTTCGCTGGTTGACAAATTGGCTGAGCTCTCCTTGGCGATCTATTCGCGCGGAGCCAAAATTGCCGAGGCGGCTGGAATCATCCTCGCTGACACCAAATTTGAGTTCGGCTTCGCCGAGGGAGAGCTGGTTCTTTGTGACGAAGTGATGACGCCGGACTCGTCGCGGTTTTGGTCTCGGGAAAGCTATGTGCCCGGGACTGAGCCCGAGCAATATGACAAGCAGCCGCTTCGAGACTACCTAGAGATGACGGGGTGGGACAAGACGCCGCCCCCGCCCGATATTCCCAGCGCAGTGCTGGAGTCTTTGGCGAGGCGCTATCGTGAGGTCTACGCCACGATCACAGGTAGCGATATTTCCGAGTGGTTGGGCGACGCTGCTGCTGCTCTCTCTACAGCAAGGAGCGACTTTGGCGATTAGGGTGATGTTTTGGTCGCATCCTTTGGAGGACTTAGGTTCCCAAAATCTATCTAGCAAACGGAGTATTTCGACTTGAAGTACGAAGCTGTCGTAGAGGTGTTACTCAAGGACGGGGTATCTGATCCCGAAGGGGTAGCAATAATGGATGCCGTGATCTCTTTGGGTTACGGTTCCGTGCAGAAGGTGGCAACCGGAAAACTGTTTCGCCTCCTGTTGCAAGCTGAAGACGAAAATGCCGCCGCAGACGTGGTGAGCCAGATCGCTGAGCAGCTTCTCTCCAATCCGGTGCTTGAAGACTTTAGAGTTCGAGACCTTTTGGTCTCCGCGTCGGCCTAGCATGTCCTCTTCAATTGGGGTTGTGGTCTTTCCCGGTACGAATTGCGAACACGACGTCGTGAGGGCCCTAACGCTTTTGGGCGCCAAAGCTGAGCTCGTTTGGCACGGCGATTCCGAACTTGGGGATCGTGCAGCCATCGTACTGCCGGGAGGGTTTGCCCACGGCGATTATCTGCGCCCAGGAGCTATCGCACGCTTTTCAAATATCATGTCTTCGGTAGTCAAGCTCGCCAACGCCGGTCGTCCCGTTCTAGGCATCTGCAATGGGTTCCAAGTTCTTACTGAGGTGGGTCTCTTGCCGGGGGCTCTGCAAAAAAATAGCGGGCTGCGCTTCATCTGCTCCACGACAAAACTTTCGGTGGTTTCTTCGCGGTCCTTCTCTACCTCGACGGTAGAAGTCGGCCAGGTTATCTCGCTGCCGATCAACCACTTCGAAGGCAACTATACCTGTGACGCCGCGACACATCGCGCTTTAGTTGAGAACGACCAAATTGTGTTGCGCTACGTCGAGAATCCAAACGGCTCGGTAGATTCCATCGCTGCAATCTGCAACGAAGCTGGAAACGTTGTCGGCATGATGCCCCACCCCGAGCGAGCTGTTGAAGAACTCCTCGGGGGAACCGATGGGCGGTCAATTTTCGAAGGACTCATTGCCGCTGCTGGGCTATGAGGCGACGGCTCTTATTACTGGGTCTAACGGTGTTCTTTTCCTGAGCACGATCTATAACATCGTGGCGGCAGCGATGAGATTGATTTCTAGATGACGGCGCGTTCCTGCATGACGGGGCACAGTATGCGTATCGCCTCATAGTGCTGATTAGGCGTTGGCTTTCACGGAGTTTCGACGGCGACGCGTGGCAGTCCTGGGTACGCTGATCCCCGCTCGCTCTAGCACTTCATTGGAAATCCCCAATGCGTGCCAAGCGTCATAAGAAAGACCCTTGCGATCCGAGTACTCCTTGGCCGCAGCTACGAAGCGTGACTCAAGGTCCCGAATGTCAACCTTATTTTTGAGGTTCTCAAGCTCAGTCTCCAGGTCGATCTTTCGTTGAATGAGATGGAGACGATCAAGGGGCTCAGCATCTTCGAGAAGTACATCGACTTGACCAAGTTGCTTTTCGACGGTATCGCGGGTCCTCTTGCGACCCCGACGCGGGCGATTGCGCTCGATAGCCTCCAGGTATTCACGGATCACCTTAGCCTGCGCGCGCGCCGACGAATCTTTGGTCACGTCAGACTCAGTTTCTGATTTGGTTGTTGCCATAAGTAAATATTATAACGATGTTTTTCGAATTGTTTTGCAGGTTAGATATTTCACAGACGATCTTAAGGACGATTATCTCGGCGGCGATGTAACGATTTGACGCCACTTTGCGGCGGGTTTCGCATTATGGAACAGTTGCGAGGTCAAACATATCATTACGCGGCGATCTTGATTGTAAATCGACTGCCTTGGGTGAGCTTCAATTATGCATCCGAGCTTGTGGTTGCCTGAGTTGTTTTCACTACAGGTGAAGTATTTGCGGGTGAAAGATGTCGAAGTCCCTTAGAAGCCGGTTTTGCGATAAAACTTAGCACCTCTTCTACCTGCACGTTCTGTGGCGTTCAGGTGTCCTGGGCCAAAAATAAGCTTGCCCGCACCCAACAGTCACCTTTTGGAATGACCGAAGCTTGTCACTGTGATTCAAGTGGCGTGGTGACGTATCGCCAATGAACTAACTACCCCTCAATAACAAGCTGCTGGCGAGATTCTCACCGCGCACCGTCTGTTGACGATGCCATGGTGTGGTCATATTGGTGGATTACGGCCCGAAAAGCATGCCTTATCTGGCACCTAGAGTCGTCTAGGCAATCGCCTTAGCGTTGTGGGCAGGGTGGTCAGAAATAGGGAAGGCCTCTGGAATTGAGACCTACGAGGTGAGTCACAGCTCGCTGTGCCCGCCTTGAAGACCCCTATTCGCACGCATAAGGCAAGCTTGAGGTGGCATCGGAGATAGTTAAAGAGCTGCGTGTGCTGGGATGTCGGTTGATCCAGTAGAGATCCGATCATCCGACGCGGACCCTGAGGGTGTTCGCAGCCGACTCTGGGATCTGGGGAAAGGCCGCTTTGCTTGGGACGCACGAGAACGACCACGATGATGGCGCAGATGCGCACTGGCAATTAAGAGGACCAATCCTACGGGGGATAGATAAGAAAGCGATTCAGTATCGATCTGGAAAAGATCTTGCAATCGGCGATGACGTCGAAACTTTTGCGTTTCAGCGACCCGAATGCTAGTTGAATCGTTTCGCAATACCGGCGATATTATGGGCTTATGCAGCGCTTAGTGTATCGAAATGTCGAGCAGTCGACGCTGGCCACGCGTACTTGGCATGGGCGCTGCGAGGATGTGGGAA
The DNA here is from genome assembly GCA_021819025.1 of Actinomycetes bacterium. Lineage (GTDB taxonomy): Bacteria > Actinomycetota > Acidimicrobiia > Acidimicrobiales > Acidimicrobiaceae > Acidithrix. Next base: position 5,857 of record JAKASN010000064.1, read on the forward strand.
TATCGCGATGAGATCACGCTGGTTGCGAAGTCTCCAGCGTGCGAAAAAACTCTAAGCGAGTTACTTTATATCCCAAATCTTAGCCCAGGACGATTTCACTGGAGTTTGCAAAAGTCTATTTGAGGTTTATATTCCGCGAGAGACCCTCTAGCTCCTCATTGATGTTAAAGGTTCCGGGAGTTTTAATGGGTGGCACGCTTTGAAATCTAAAATGGAGTCGTTTCGATTCAGAAGTGTGAGCAGTCAACGCGCCATTCTTGCTCACGATAAGAAGCGGCTCAAAGGAGGGAGTTCCAACTTCGACACGTCATTGGCTGGACGCTTTTAGGCTCTTTTAACATGGAGCAACCAATTCATCAAGCGCTAGGCCTCACGGACTCCGAACTGGAGATGATCGTTGAGATTCTCGGGAGAGACCCGAACTACCTTGAGCTCGCGATGTACTCAGTGATGTGGTCTGAGCACTGCTCGTATAAATCCTCGCGGATCCACTTGCGCCGCTTGCCGAGCAAGGGGGACAAGGTTCTTGTCGGGCCAGGTGAAAATGCTGGAGTAATTGACGCTGGTGACGGTATTGCGGTAGCAATTCGGATGGAATCCCACAACCACCCCTCGGCAATTGAACCCTACCAAGGCGCTGCGACCGGTGTGGGCGGTATCCTGAGAGACATCTTCACCATGGGCGCTCGTCCCATCGCTCTGTTGGACAGCCTGCGGATCGGATCGCAGAGCGACCCTCGCAATCAGTACATTTACAAAGGGGTCGTAGCGGGGATCTCCGGATACGGCAACGCTGTGGGAGTGCCGACGGTAGGGGGAGAGATCGTCTTCGATCCCACCTATGACGCCAATCCACTTGTCAATGTCGCGGCCATCGGGGTCCTTCCGGTGGGGAATATCGTTCTTGCGCGCGCTGACGGTGTGGGAAACCAGGCGATCTTGTTGGGGGCCACTACGGGAAGAGACGGTATCGGAGGTGTTTCGGTGCTGGCGTCTGCCGGATTCGGTTCCACCTCAGATTCGTCCAAGCGTCCCAGCGTCCAAGTGGGAGATCCCTACGAGGAGAAGCGCCTTATCGAAGCTTGTCTGGAACTTCTCGACCGGAACTTGGTAGTGGGAATCCAGGACCTCGGAGGCGCGGGGCTGTCTTGTGCCACCTCGGAGACCGCGGCCAAAGCAGGGTTGGGAATGGACGTCTTCGTGGAGGCGGTTCCACGCCGCGAATCAGGTATGGAGCCGTTCGAGGTTATGACTTCGGAGTCCCAGGAACGAATGCTCGCGATCGTGGAGCCCAGAAATGTTGAAGAGGTTCTCGCTATTTCGGCCAAGTGGGAGATCACTGCGGCAGTGGTTGGCGTGGTGACCTCCCCGGTGCGCCTTGGTGACGGCCGAGAGGTCGGGGTTCTGCGCATCATAGACCACGGAGTTGTTGTAGCTGAAGTGCCTGCGGCGTCTTTGGCAGATGACGCGCCTCTTTATGACCGACCGAGGTCTCAGCCGCCGCAGTTCGCCCAAAATGCCCTTGAGGATCCGACGGACAAGCTGCGAGGGGTGGATGTCGCGGCAGAGGTCGAGAAAATGATCTCCAATCCCAAGGAGGTCTATTCCCAATACGATCACCAACTGTTTTTGAACACAGTGGTCGGTCCTGGTGCAAATGCCACGCTGCTCAGGCTGAGTTCTCCCGAGATCGGTTACTCGCGCAAAGCGATCGGGCTTTCAGCCGACGGTAACTCACGGTGGTGCGCGCTGGATCCCAGGTTGGGATCGGAGCTTATTGTCGCGGAGTCCGCGCTAAACGTGGCCCTGGTAGGTGCGCAGCCGACTGCGATGGTCGATTGTCTCAATTTTGGGAATCCCGAGAACCCCGAGGTGATGTGGGAACTGTCTGAATCCATTGACGGCATTGCCCGCGCGAGCATTGAGCTCGGCATACCAGTAGTTGGCGGAAACGTGAGCCTTTATAACGAGGCGAATGGAAGGAACATCGAACCCACTCCGGTACTTACTACCCTCGGCCTGATTTCAGAACTCACTCGGGTTCCACCGACCAAAGTTTACAGCGCTGGACAGAGCATCGTTCTAGTCGGCCAAACCGAGGCCAATTTGGCTGGATCAAGATTGGCATGGGTCAGCTTTGGGCTGCGAGG
>JAKASN010000065.1 GCA_021819025.1 Actinomycetes bacterium
CGCGCGGTGAAAGCGGTTAACAAACTCCTTCAGATCGTCGGGCAGGCCGTAGCGCATCGTGGGGGCGTAGTACGAGGTGGTCTGATAGCCCCACGAGCCATAGAAGGGGTGCTCCATCACCGGCATTAACTCAATGTGCGTGAATCCAACCTCGTTAACGTGGGGAATGAGAAAGTCCGCCAACTCCCTATAGGAGAGCAGCCTCGATGGGTTGTTAGGGTCCCTTAATACCGATCCCAGATGCACCTCATAGATTGAAACCGCTCGATCACCAAGCCACCTGCTTCGATTTGACATCCAATCGTCGTCATCAAATTCGTATGAACTCGGATACGCAATCACCGAACCCGCCGAAGGCGGCTCAGCACTTTGAGTTGCATAGGGATCAACTCGCTCTTGAAAACCAGACGAGGGAGTCTCGATGCGGTACTTGTAACGCTGCCCTGGGCGTGCACCTGGTAGAAATCCTTGCCAGATTCCGGAATCTCCGAGGCGATCGAGAAAATGCCCGTCTTCGGCATTCCAGTAGTTCATGTCGCCTATCACCGCGACGCTCCGGGCACGAGGGGCCCATAGTGCGAATCTCACGCCAGGGGTGGAATTATGAGTCCCTGCCCTCGAGCCAAGAAATTCCCAGAGGCGCATGTGCTGGCCGGTGCCGAAGAGAAAAAGGTCGAATTCGGAGGCGAATGGTATGTCTTGGACCATTATTTCACATTCCAGACCTCAAAATGGCCCCCTTCTCAGGCAGGCTTTTAAGAACTCCCCTGCTGCACAGCACGACAAGAGATCACTTCGTGACGGTCGCCCGGTTCCGTTAGAGAGCATACTCCGCGACGATCAGGGCCCGCAAGCTCCGCTCACCAGTTCCATCGCCTACCGCAACGCAGCGAGACGGCAGCTCAGTAAGATGCTCAGAGACTCGCGCCAAAAATTCCGCTGGGATAGACAGCATTTCCGGGCGGAATCGACTTTCGTAGAGGTACTCGTATATCGCCTTTTCGACCTCGAGGCATCCCAACAGGGCTACAGAAGAGGGCTCGGCCATCCAACGCTCCCCCACTCGCGAGCGCGAGTAACCCGCTAGGGCAGCACCACGCAACTCTGCGGCAAGAGAACGCGACAGTTTGGAGCCGCGACTTCCAACGGCCACAAGATACCCTATGGAACGAAGTAAGCCCGCCAAGTCACGCTCAGGAAGATCCATTGCACCGGCATCCGCCAGCGGTTCGCCCTCAAAGTCAATCGCGACCAGTCCACGGGAACCCTTCACGATCTGTCCGAGATGAAAATCGCCGTGGATCTCAAAACTCGGCCACCGCCCCCAAAGCTGTGCCACGCAGCGACTTAGCTCGATAGCGTACTCCTGAAGCGCCGAAGCATGGCGAATATGAACAACCCCAGCATCGAGATCTTCAAGTTCAAGACGAGCTTTAATCCAATTCGCAAACGCCTGCTTACTGACAATGGCTCCATCACCTTGAGCCTGCGACAAGTCATCGTGCAGTCTGCCTAGAAGCACTCCGCAATCGTAGATAAGTTCTCGTAGTTTTGCAGAGGCGTCGCTACTTTGCTCCCGCACGATCCCCATGGCGATATCCCATGCGCTGGATGCGTCTCGAACGCGATCTACGACGGTGGCCACCACCGCCGAGTCGTCGCCGTAAAAAGACCCCCAGTATCGGCTTACCGCAGGCGAATCTCCCAACATGGCGTAAAGACGTGCTTCGCGTGTATTCTCACCGCACCTGCGGTAGAACTTCCCGAACCCCGTTTCCCCGAGGAGAAATGCGGAGTTGGTCTGGTCGAGTTGGAGTGGTACGGCAAAACTGTCACCGTCACTCCGTTCAAGTGCATCAGCAACTTGACTCGCTAGCGGTCCTCTAAAGGTAGTGCTGCGAAGCAAGGCATCGATAAGGGGAACTTCGCGCATCTCAAAGATCTCTTCGGCACCGAGCGATCCTCCTTCGTGTCGCACAATCGAAAAAACAGCGTTCAGGCAACCTTGCTGGGATCCAAGGCGACATCGGGCGATTGCGCGGTCGAACTCACCAGTCTCGACCAAAGCGACGACCTCTATTGAAGCCAGGTTGAACTCCACTGGCATCCAGCGAAAAGTTCGACTCGGCTCGCCCAGGTAGCGCCGAACCGCTTCGACAATCTCTTCCGAGTCGAACATCGAAGTTACGCTCCGCCGTAGGCCGCAAAATCAGGCTCGTCCGATGGTTCGGTTACAGAGCTGCCCACGGTCCCGCTCGCGGAGATATCGAACCAGAAGGTGCCAAAGGGCGCGAGGCTCAGTGGGTAGCCATCTTTTTTCACCCGTGGAAATACCACGCCTCCAAGAAGCTCTCGGGGGATTCTGCCAAGGTAATTTGACATCTCCAGATATACCGGCATCGCAGTGCGGGCGAAATTGTTCACGCACAATATTGCGGTTCCAGTTTCATGCTCCCGCCGAATAAATGAAAATATCGCATCGTTGTCGTTTTCTACGAGCTCAAAGTCGCCGGTCCCAAACACGGGATTTCCACGCCGTATCCACAGCATGTGCCGCAACCACTGCAAAAAGGATCCCGGGTTCAAAAGCTGCGCCTCCACGTTGAGTGCCTCGTATCCATAGACAGGATCCATGAGGGCTGGCAAGTACAAAGAGGCATAATCGGCCCGAGAAAATCCCCCATTTCGATCCGAACTCCACTGCATCGGAGTGCGGACCGAATCCCGGTCGCCAAGAAAGATATTGTCCCCCATGAGGATCTCGTCTCCGTAATAGAGGACTGGAGAACCCGGGAGTGAGAGCAGCAGCGAGTGAAGCAGCTCGGCGATGCGGCGGTCATTGTCAATGAGTGGCGCAAGGCGCCGCGCAATGCCGACGTTGCGCTTGGCACGCGGATCCGCAGCATAAGCCTGGTACATGAAGTTACGCTCTTCGTCGGTGACCATCTCAAGGGTGAGTTCGTCATGGTTGCGCAAGAAGGTTCCCCACTGGCACCCTTCGGGGATCGGCGGCGTGTCAACGATGGTCCGAAGCAGAGGTTCGGCGGACTCTTTCTTGATGGACATGAACATCTTAGGCATGATGGGAAAGTGAAACGCCATATGACATTCGTCTCCCTTGCCGAAGTATTCCACCACTTCCTGGGGAAGTTGATTCGCTTCGGCAAGCAGCACGCGGTTGGAGAACTTCTCATCGACCTCGCGGCGGATACGCCTCATAAAGGCATGGGTTTCGGGGAGGTTCTCGCAGTTGGTCCCCTCCCTCTCGTACAGATAAGGCACCGCATCGAGACGGAAGCCGTCAAGGCCTTTGGCAAGCCAGAAATTTAGCGTCTCCACCATTGCCTGCTCAACTTCAGGATTGTCGTAGTTGAGATCTGGCTGGTGAGAGAAGAAACGATGCCAATAGTATTGTTGACGTGATTCATTGAAGGTCCAGTTGGAACGTTCAGTATCTACGAAGATTATCCTTGCGTCACCGTAGCGCTCCTGATCATCAGACCAGACGTAAAAGTCTGACTTAGCGTTATCGCGACTAGACGAGGACTCAATAAACCAGGGATGCTGATCCGAGGTATGGTTTACCACGAGGTCTGCGATCACCTTGATACCCCGGCTGTGCGCCTGGTCCAACAAGTTCTCCACGTCCGAAACGTTGCCGTAAGAAGGCAGCACCGTCAAGAAGTCGCTGATGTCGTAGCCGCCGTCGCGCAGCGGGGATGAGAAGAAGGGCAGAAGCCAGATACAGTCGATGCCAAGCCACTCCAAGTAGTCAAGCTTGGCGATCAACCCCGGGATGTCGCCCGTTCCATCGTTGTTGGAATCGAAAAATCCTCGAATGAGAACTTCGTAAAAGATCGAGTTCCTGAACCAGCCGGGCTTGAGTTCGTAGCCTGACATCAATTATCCTCTCAAACGCTCCGTGCAAAGCTCCACGCCATGACCCCTCGCTAGGCGAAAGTACGCGCGGCTCCGCATTACCTGTTCAAAAGGCTATCTGCCTCGGACTCCGAGCACCGGGGATAACCGAGATTCCCTCATAGCAATCCTTCAGTATGTGCCCTCCACCGGGATGACCGTAACTCGAAATCCCGGCTACTCCTGGGCACCAAATTCAAGGAGATGCGCAACGCGCACCGCAGGATCCAGACGCACGTAGGCACGTTGGCCATCCCAGCGATAGAACTCGCCCGACACGCGATCGCGGACATCCACGACCCCGCTCAAACCTAACTGCTCACGAATCGCCCAAAGTTCAAGCTGACACTCAACAACTGCGTCAGATCGCAAGTTCACCACCACCAGAACCGAGTCCGAACTGTCGGGCCGAAAGCGCAGGTAAGCAAGGATATCTTCTGAATCGCTAGCAACGTGGCGAAATCCTGGCTGATAAGCGATGCAGGGATGGTTACGTCTGAAGTCATTGAGAAGTGCCACATAGGGGTCAAGCGGTGCGGGAACGGAAAAATCGCGATACTTGAGCTGGTACTTCTCAGAATCGAAGTACTCCTCGCTTTGCGCACTAAATGGCACATTCTCGCAGAACTCGAATCCCGAGTAGATGCCCCATGACGCTGCCATCGTCGCTGCGAGTGTCGCCCTTACCATAAATGCCGCTCGATTCCCCCCGCGCAAAGGATCGGCAAGGATATCCGGCGTATTTGGCCAGAAGTTTGGTCGTAAAGTGGAAATCGCCGGCTCGCGAGAAAGCTCCTCGGCATAAGTTGCGAGTTCTTCTTTGGTAGTCCGCCAGGTGAAGTAGGTATAACTCTGTGAAAAGCCCAATTCACCGAGCAGGTACATCAGCTTTGGCATGGTAAAAGCCTCTGCCAAAAGAATCACTTCCGGATGCTCATCACGGAGTCTGTCGCAGATCCATCGCCAGAATGCAATGGGCTTGGTGTGGGGATTATCAACTCGGAAAACTTTCACACCGCGCTCAATCCAATGGACAAAAATCCCATAGACACTCCTCCAGAGCGCCTCGGCCGATACCGGGTCGTCGACGTAAAAATTGATGGGGTAAATGTCCTGGTACTTCTTGGGCGGATTTTCTGCAAAGGCAATGCTTTTATCAGCGCGGACATGGAACCAATCCGGATGTTCCTTCACCCATGGGTGATCCGGAGAGCACTGCAGCGCGATGTCAAGCGCGATCTCAAGTCCCAACTCAGCAGCTCCGGCAAGCAGCGCGTCAAAATCTTCCTCGCTACCGAGAGAAGGGTCAACTGCACAGTGTCCGCCGTGGGCATTGCCGATCGCCCAAGGCGAGCCGACATCATCACTATTGGCCACAAGCGAGTTGTTGCGGCCTTTGCGAGCGCTGGTTCCAATGGGATGTATGGGCGGAAGGTAAAGCACATCAAAGCCAAGAGCAGCGATTCGATCTAGTTGAGAGTGGACCCCACGGAATCCGCCCAATGACCGCGGGAAAAGCTCATACCAGCTGCTTGAACCCGCCAGTGGACGTTCAACCCAAACTGCTTCACCGACAAATACACAAGCCAAATCCAATCGAGTGGGGAGATGCACCAATGGGTTTACCGCGGCAGCGCCAAGAAGCTCGAGGCGGCTTAGCGCATCCAAGTCTGCATCACGAAGAGCCCCGCACAGATACTCCAGCTCGGTGAAGCGGAGTTCCTTGAGCGCTTTGACATCGAGGTTGGCAAGGTGACCCCCAACACCAAAGGTCGGCCATCCGCTTAACGTCGGGTCGTTGACTTGTCGCTCAAGCTGCATCGCAATGTCGGTAAGCTCGAGTTCTGCTGACTCCGCGATCGCCAACTTGCGCTGCGCCAGGTTTACCAGGCGATCGACCTCGTCAACCCAAGCGACCACCACCGGAACGTAGCCTTTGGTGTGGAGCGGCACCCAAAAATATTCGTAGAGATCATTCCCGCGATCTACCATCGGCGACCATGCAATGTCGCCACGATCGATGATCTCCAACGCACTTGTTTTGTTAGCAACGGTATCGGGCACGAGCGCAATGTTGACCCGGCGCGGAAGTTTCGGCTCGCCAACCACATCAAAGGCAAACCTCACCGGCGTTCTAAGAGTCGCCTTGGATGCGCCAAGCCCAAAGCGCGTTCGAGGGGCTACCTGGTGAATCAAGAGCGGGGAGAGCACGAAGGCAAACTTAGCGGAAGTGCCAAGCCCTTCGCTCAAAATCGGGATCATTTCTGGCTCCAGGGCTCGCCACGGGTCAGAGGGCATGGCTACAACGGGCCACGTGAGTTGCCATTTCAACTCGAGGTCTTAGCCTTTAGAGAGCTGCCCCTTGCGTCGCGCCCAGAACTCGGCCTCCCTGTCGTTCTCCCTGGCCTGGACTTCGAGGTCGAATCCCTCCATGGAGTTGATCTCCTCGCCACACAATTCACATCGAGCAGAGACCTGGGGCGACCCCCCACAAAGTGCATGTGTCACCCTAAATGGCGCGCCGCCGTTTGGGAAAATCCAACGATCACCCCACTGTCGGAGCGCGAGGATGACCGACAAGAGTTCGGCGCCTTTATTTGTAAGGAGATAGTCATAACGCGCTGGGCGATCTATGTAGAGCTTCTTCTCCATGATTCCTGCCTCAACGAGGCGCTTCATCCTGGTCGAAAGGACGTTCCGTGCTATGCCAAGGTGGTTATGGAATTCATCAAATCGCGTGATGCCGAGCAGGCCATCCCGGATGATCATAATCGTCCACCAGTCACCGATTAGGTCGAGCGCCTGTGCAACCGACGATTCCATATGTTCGAGGTCTGCCTTTTTCATAGTCCCGAACTCTGTCCAATCTCGTGACAATCCACCACTATTACCGTCCTATTGGTGCCACTTCACGTTCTTACGCCTAATACAAATAATATCGAGCTGATGACTGCCATCATTTGGCGATCGGCCGTATCTAGATTATATTTACCATGCGACACCAATTCTACGGAATTTATTGAGTTGAGTTATCAAAAATTATTTTTCACGCCTTCCGATTAGGCGCCACTCGGGATACTAAAGCCGTCAGCTTTGGGGTTACCGCCCACGCTAAGAACCCCCGATTCTCGGAGGTCACGATTCGTGGCGCACCGTCTCCACCAGCTCTTTCAGGTCACATGGTATCCCCTTAGTAGGCGGCTAACTGCCATCCCAGAACACATAAACCCTGCATCGTCATCAACCGGATATGAGATGTACTTCTGCCGTCTTGCGCCGCCCACATAGCACCTCAATCCTCCCCAGTTAGACTTTCGCGATCTGCCAACAATTACATCAGACACGATTCCCATTTGGTCTACTCCTTAACTGTGAAGGGAGGCCGCGACGTTCCATCAAACCGTTGGTATTGCGCTGCGCCAGGTTTGCACTCGTCTTTCATGGCGGCGCGCCGTAGGCCGACGATGAGGTGAGTCGAGCCGCCACAAGGGTAAAAGCCGAAGGGTCGCCAATTTAACTCCAGAATAACCCCCATCCCAAAGCCCATCACGCATGAAATTTCTGCGTCCGTAATACAGTTACTTCAGCCGCTCAGACGCTTTCATCGATCTCACGCTCCGTAAGCGCTGAGGACAACACCAGCACCAATGAGGGGCGGGTTGGCATTACTCACGCACGAGATACGCGTGAGCTCTGCGGCTTGAAATTCTAATTTCAAAGCAAATGCTACGGAACCCAACTTAGATTTGTGCATTTATCTCTTTATTTAGACCGCCGAAGCGCCGATAGCACCTTGATTACAGCATCACTCCGATGGGAGAAGGAGTGGCGCCTCTGCGTTCGCAGGGTCGGAATAAGGTCTACACAGCCCAGTCCGGCAAAGTACTACCGCTGCGTTTTGCCCCCAGGAGGGCGCGACACCGTCTCCAATAAGGGCACCACGGTTGGGGTGCGCAACGAGCGTCCCTGGTTTCGAGTCTGAGTTCACCGCGAGCCCTGAATACAAGGACTAAAGGCACTTTTCAAGGGGCTTTTCCTTGGAGCGAGATCAAACCTAGGCGGGCTCCCATATACCAAACCCCCCCG
>JAKASN010000066.1 GCA_021819025.1 Actinomycetes bacterium
GATCTGTCCGCCACGTCGAGATGCCTGCCTCGCCCGAAACGGTCTGGATGGCGATTCAAAAAGGTTCTCAGGCCTCCCTCTGGCACGAACCTCCGCAAATATTCCAAGAGATCCTCGCCTCCAAGCCATCCGAGCAAGCCCCCGCAGAGGTGGACATCTAAGCCGCCCACGAAGTTTGCCACTCGGCGAAAATCGAGGAATCGCTAGGTAAAAGGCGAGCTAGCGCGGCTTGTACTCGTAGAATCCCCGACCACTTTTGCGACCGAGAAGACCAGCTTCGACCATCCGCAGTAGTAACGGAGGCGGTGCGTAGAGCTGCTCTTTGAACTCCTGGTAAAGGGAGTCCGCGACTGCCATCGTAGTGTCTAGTCCGATGAGATCACAAAGAGCGAGCGGCCCCATAGGGTGCGCGCATCCTTCCACCATCCCGGTATCGATATCCTCTACGGTGGCAAAGCCCGACTCCATCATGCGAATCGCCGAGAGAATGTAGGGAATCAAAAGTGCATTGACGATGAAGCCGGCGCGATCCTTGGAGTGGATGACGTGTTTACCGAGTGCCTCGGAGGCGAAGTCTGCAGCACGCTCGGCGACTGCCTCGGAAGTGAGCAGGGAGGTCACCAGCTCGACAAGTGGCAAGACCGGCACCGGATTAAAGAAGTGTATCCCAATAACCTGCTCGGGTCGTTTTGTCGCTACGCCGAGCTTCATAATCGGGATCGAGGAGGTATTAGAGGCGAGAATGGCACTTGGTGACTGCACCACCTCATCGAGGGCGTGAAACACCGCGACTTTTGCCGCCTCATTCTCCACAATCGCCTCGACAACAAGGTCGCGATCGAAATGAGCGCCCAAGTCAGTCTCAAAACTGATCCTCGAACGGGCGGCTTCCAACTCGGCTTCCGTGATCTTGTTGGCCCTAAGCGCACGAGCAAGCGAGCTCTCGATACGCGCCTGGCCACGCTTCAATGCTTCGGCATCTGCTTCGGTTGCCACTACGTTGATCCCATGCCTGGCTGCGACTTCGGCAATTCCCGAACCCATGAGCCCACAGCCGACCACACCAATTTTCTCTATCAACTTCTGCCTCTTTTAATCCTCAACGACTTTCATGCCAGCATCTCAAGGCACTTCCTCTAGCCAATTACCCGCTTAGCGACAACCACGCGTTGAATCTGATTGGTTCCTTCGTAGATCTGAGTGATCTTGGCGTCTCTCATAAAGCGCTCCATGGGAAAGTCCTTGGTAAAGCCATATCCGCCCAAAAGCTGCAGCGCGTCGACCACCACTGACATCGCAGAGTCCGAGGCAAAACACTTTGCCATGGCACCGATCTTGGATAGCTCCCCATCGGGGTCGGAATCTACCAGCGAGCACGCCCGGTAGACCAGTCCCCGCGAGGCCTCGATCTTGGTCGCCATGTCCGCCACCATGAACTGCAGCCCCTGGAAGTCCGCAATGGGATGACCGAACTGATTGCGATTACGCATGTAATTTATCGCGTAATCCAGGGCTCCCTGGGCAATGCCAACCGCCTGGGCGCCTATCGTGGGCCGCGAACGATCGAGCGTGCCCATGGCGATATAGAAGCCTTGCCCCTCTTCGCCGATGAGATTCTCTGCCGGCACTCGCACATGGTCAAGGAGAATCTCACCGGTCGGCGATCCACGCAGGCCCATCTTGCTCTCAAGTTTGGTTACCTGGACACCCCAGGCTGCCTCCACCAGAAAAGCGCTGATTCCGCGATGTCCCGCCGAAGGATTCGTTTTGGCGAAAACAGTGTAAGTGTCGGAAATCCCCGCATTTGTGATCCAGTACTTCGATCCGTTGAGAACATAGCTGTCACCGTCGCGCGTCGCGGTGGTCTTCATCGCGGCTACGTCACTTCCCGCGTCAGCCTCCGACAAGGCGTAGGACGCCTGGGCCTCGCCGGACGCGATCCGAGGCAGGTACTTGTTTTTCAAGAATTCCGAGCCCCAGTAGATGATGGGGATACTGCCCAACTTGGAGATCAGCATCGCGAGCGACGTCGAGGCACATACCCGGGCGAGCTCCTCGGCCATGATCGCTTGGGTGACATGATCGGCACCCGAACCACCATATGCAGCAGGAATTCCCAGGCTTGGAAGTTCCATGGCCACACAATCTTTGAAGTTGTCCCAAGAGAACTTGCCCTCTCGGTCCACCGCCTCAGCTCGTGGGGCGATTTTTGACTCGGCGAAGTCACGCATCACTGCTTGAAATTGCTTTTGCTCTTCGGTTAATTGGAAAACACTCACAGAGTCGATCTTGTCACCAAATCGCTCCGATGACAAACCGCCGCCATCCAGAGCGAGCACGAAAGTGGTTTCGAGGCAAACTTTCGCATCTCAGACGAGTAATATCAGTTATGGTTTTGAGGGATCCGGATCCGGCGATCCCCGTCTCCGCTACTTGAAACACTTTTTCCATGGGAGCCTCGATGTCAGCGACGAATGCGACCGCCACAACAGAGCACGATCAAGTTGATCTCGTCAGAGAACGTGTCGCTGAGCTTGTCAATAATTTTCCCCCCAACAAAGTCACCGCGGAACAGTTTTGGGGCGCACAGTATGACCTTGGTCTGGCTTGGGTGCACTTTCCGGTAGGCCTGGGCGGACTTGGCGTCTCCCCTTCACTGGGAGAGTATGTAGTCACGACGCTACGCTCCGCAGGCGCACCCTTTAGCTTTATGCGCAATCCCATCGGTATCGGAATGGGCGCACCGACACTTGTCACCCACGGAAGTCGCGAACTCGCCTCGAGGCTTTTGCGGCCCATGTTCACCTGCGAGCACATCTGGTGCCAGCTTTTCTCAGAGCCGAACGCCGGTAGTGACGTGGCATCGCTTGCCACCAGAGCTGAGCGCGACGGTGATGAATGGATTATCAATGGACAGAAGGTCTGGACCACGCTAGCCCACGTCTCCAAGTGGGGCATGCTCATCGCGCGCAGTGACCCTTCGGTTCCCAAACATGCCGGTATGACCTACTTCGTCTTTGACATGGGCTCACCCGGAGTTGAGGTACGGCCACTGCGCCAGATGACTGGCGAAGCCGAGTTCAACGAGGTCTACTTGAATAATCTTCGCATACCCGACTCCCAACGCCTCGGCGACATCGGAAAAGGTTGGAGCGTGGCCATCACCACGCTCATGAACGAACGCGTCTCCATCGGCGGCAACCTCGCCCAGCGCGGATCTGGGACCATCGCTGAGGCGGTGAAGCTCTGGAATTCATCGAAGCACCAAACGGCGGCGCACCGGGACGAACTGTTGCGTCTCTGGGTGGACGCCGAGGTCAATCGCCTCACCAACATCCGTGCTGCGCAACTGCGAAGCGCTGGAAATCCCGGACCAGAAGGGTCTGTGGCTAAGCTGGCTTACGCCGAACTCAACAAGGACATCTACTCGTTTTGCATGAACCTCCTCGGCGCAGCTGGGCTCGAATATCCCAGTTATGAAATGAGACGCCCAGAAATAGCGGGCGTCACCGAGCGCGGAGACCGCAACATCGCGAAGATGTTTCTGCGTTCACGAGCAAATTCCATCGAAGGTGGCACATCGGAGATCATGCGCAACATCCTCGGCGAGCGGGTCCTCGGTCTTCCCGGCGAGCCGCGCTCCGATAAGGATCTTCCCTGGAGCCAGATTCCAAAAAACTAGCGGGCCCGAACTCCTCGCTGGCAGCTCCGCCAGTCTTGTGCAGCTAAAGTTTCGCAGTGGCGAATCATCAAAGAAATTGTTGAGCTTTCTTATGCAACCGGGAGGAAATCTGCATGGCATTGCCCCAACCGGGAATCTTCGCTCTAGGTGCCAACGCGCACTGTTTTTGCGAATTCAATGCCTCGGACAGATCCGACGAAGCGGACCTCGTTCGCATCGCCGCTGAGCTCGTCACCGCAAATACCACGGTTTCCGGTGTCAATCTTGTCATCGGGATCAGACCCTCTTTGTGGAACCAGCTCGCCACTGTCGTGGTCGATGTCAGAGACTTTCCAGACGGAATTGTCGGCCCCGACGGATTCGAGATGCCCGCGACACAGGCCGATATCTGGCTATGGATCTCGGGGGCATCCCAAGACTTGGTATTTGACGCTGCCAGAGGTGCATCAAAGGCACTCATGGCGACCGCGACGCTGGTCCGCAGTAAAAACGGCTGGCCCTACCATCGCAATCAGGACTTAACCGGATTCATCGACGGGACTGAAAACCCCCCCATCCCTCACGCACCGTCGGTAGCATTATTCGGCGATACCGAGCGAGCAGCTGGGTCCAGCGTGGCTCTCGTGCAAGAATGGCATCACGATCTCGAAGCCTTCGAGAAGCTCGATGGCCCCGCGCAGGAGCGCGTCTTTGGTCGCACCAAGTCCGACAGCACCGAGTTCGACGATGAGTCGATGCCCCACGACGCCCACGTCTCGAGAACTTCGATAAAAAGTGGCGGCAGTACCCTGGAGATCTTTCGGAGGTCCGTCCCCTACGGGGATCCCTCGGACCACGGCTTGGTCTTCATTGCTTTCACCCATGACCAGGCGAGAATCACCACCATGCTCAAGCGTATGGCTGGCCAAGAAGATGGCCTCCGCGATGCATTGACTCGATATAGCACCCCGTTATCGGGCTCTTACTTCTTCATCCCGGCACCAAATCTCCTCGAGGAGTTCGTCTCGGAGACCTAAACGCCTCCATGGGCGGCTGGCACCGAACGCTGCGGCACCGTACTAAGAAATCTCTTCATTTCCCTCACGGCACTACGCACTATTGCCATTTTTCGCCTCTTTATAGATATGGACGAATCCGAGCAATCCCCCCACCATGCAATAGACCCATCTCTTAGCCAGGCCGACCTGGATACGGCTTTAAGCAACGTCATCGCCAAAGTGCACTCCAAGAACCGCCGACTCACCGTCCTCGGAGCGAGCGCCTCTGCGGTGGCGTTGGTGGCCATCGTCGCTGCTGCGGTCGGATTTAGCTCAAACAGTAGCCTCTCGAGCGCTTCGACGCGCCTGAGTCCCTCCACGGCTGGGGCTTCAGCCTCGCCATCGCCAAACCAATCCACGCTGTCGAAGGCACCGGCGAGTAGCCCCAACATAGCCACCGCAAGGGGTGCGGTTATCACGCGTAGAACTGCGTCAGGAATCATTATCCAAGCACAACCTGCCATTGCTTATCCCTACGTCACAGCATGCTCCTCGGCCAATCAAGGCACTACCCCTGCGGTGCTTCCCGGCTCGACCGGCGCGGCTTCAAGCGCCGGAGCAAGTGCATCATCGGGATACGCCACCTCATCGGGCGCGCCGCTCACAGGCTCGCAAAGCTCGGGAACGATTTCCACTTATCCGCCCGAGACCACGCCATCGGTAGAGGTGACTACCGCCGATCCGCCGAGCACCGTGCCGGTGACACTTCCCACCCCCATCACAACGCCGATACTTCCGTGTAACGTTGCCCCGGCAATTGTCGCACCGGGATTGAAAATAACCGCCATCGCTCCCGATGGCAGCTCCGCCACTTTTGAGACACCGATCCCAACCGGGGGCAATACCTCAAGCAGTCCCGCGCTCATCGGAGCATTTTGGACTCTCGATTCCCACGAGGTCCTGGTGGTCGCTTTGCTTACTACTAGCCCCACCGACTCGGTCTCACTACTTGATCCTTCCTCGAAAACCCTCGACTCCACCACAGCCCAACTCAGCACATCTCCGCTATGGGACACTTCAGGAACTTGGGAGATCGTTGCCGCCGAACTGCCCCCGTCTACGAGTGGCGCCTGCAGCGTTCCAAACAGTTACAGCCTGAAGGTAGAGTCCTCGGCCTCTGGGGCACTGTCGACCTTGGCGTTGCCGGCCGAGTCTTCGCCAACGTCCCAGCCGTGTGCTTCACTGCAGATCAACACCACGTTTTCCCTTCCCCTCACAAGTCCTCCACTCCCCACTCCTGGTGCCACCCTGCCACCATCCACAGTTCCGTCCACTGGCAGCGGATACGGCGCACCATCACAGCCAACAGTTTTACCAAGCTCTTCTTCGTCGAGTTAACAAGTCTTTCAACATATAGTGCGGGGGAGATGAAAACTTCGGATGGCGCGGACTCGCCGAAGAGTTCTAAGGCTTTACAGGAGCGAGCCAGCGGCGAAAGCACGCGCTTTGCCGCCTTTGTGCCTTTTTTCCGCGAAAACTATCCCCGGTTGGTCTCGACGATGCGCCTCGCGGGTGCCCTAGGAAGCGCCGAGGATCTCACCCAAGAAGCCTTCGCGATCGTGCTGACCCACTGGAACCCCGCCAATGCCTCAGGGAGTCCCGAGGGGTACCTCTTCCGTTGCGCCTTCCGACTTCTTGCCAGAGAGTTCAAGACAAGAAAGCTTCCGCGCGAACATTTTGCCGACGGCTCCTCGGCCTCGACCTCCGATAGCTTCGAGGAGACCGTCTGCGCCCTCGACGAACTCACGATCCTGGTCGACAAGCTACCTCCGCGCGCTCGCGCCTGCTCGGTAGCCTATTTTGCACTGGGTATGAGCACTGAGGAGATCGCCAATAGCCTCAACATCACCGCCGGAACGGTCCGCAAGCACTTGAGCGATGCAAGGGCGTCATTGCGAGATGGCTACTATGCGAGCCAACGGGATTCTCTTGTAGCCAGTGAGTACCAGGAGATCCATCGCAGCCCAAACGGTAAATAGCCCCCCGCGACCCCACAGCCCTGCTATAGCCCGCCAACCTCACGCGCCCACGGTTGGGGCGCGGTAGCGTTGAAGTTCCTCAACTCGTGCCAGACCAGATCTAAAGCCAAAAGCAAGATCTCGATGGTTTCGATACGCACAACCGCTTAGGGTACCTTTTTGACTTCGCAAGGGAAGTTTCTTCAAATCGGCAACATTGGTACTGACCAATATGGAATAATGACTCACAATCTGCACATTTGGCCAAGCGCGCGGAATTTCGTTGTTGGCGCGAAGCTAGCGGCAGTCATGAGGAGCAGGAGTACAGGTTGGCTGGTTCTAATGCGGGTGCCGAGTCGCACCCAGAATTGCTTGATGCGGACACCAAGAAACTACACGCGCTCGGATATGCCCAGGAACTGCGACGCTCCTTGGGCGGATTTTCTAACTTTGCAGTGTCCTTCACCATCATCTCGATCCTTTCGGGCGCACTTACCCTTTACTACTACGGAATGACCACTGGCGGCCCCGCCGAGATGGTGTGGGGCTGGATCTTCGTCGGTATCATGACCACCATCGTAGGCCTGGGTATGGCAGAGATCGCCTCGTCGTACCCGACGGCTGGTGGGTTGTACTACTGGTCCGCACGCCTCGCCTCCAAAAATGGTGCGGCATGGTCGTGGTTCACGGGTTGGTTCAACTTGCTGGGTCAAGTGGCTATCACTGCGGGCATCGACTTCGGCTTTGCCACCTTCTTTACGGCGTTTTTGGACCTAACCACCGGACTCAATGCCACTAAAGGCACCGTGCTCGTCGTCTACGGTGGAGTGCTTCTCGCCCACGGACTCCTCAACAACTTTGGTGTGCGGGTGGTGGCATTTCTCTCCGATGTGTCGGTATGGTGGCACATCATCGGCGTCATCGTGATCGTGGGCGCGCTGGCATTTATTCCTGCACACCATGCCTCGGCGTCGTTCGTCTTTACCAAGATCGTCAACGAGACGGGATTCCATTCCACTTTCTACGTGCTCATGATCGGCCTTCTCATGGCGCAGTACACCTTCACCGGCTATGACGCTTCAGCGCACATGTCGGAGGAAACCTTCGATGCCGCGCAGAAAGTTCCCCGCGGCATCGTCAATTCGATCGTGGTATCCCTGGTTGCCGGTCTTGTCCTCATCGTGGGAATCACCTATGCGATCACCAACAACTACCAGTCGGCAATCACCTCTTCCACCGGCGTTCCGCCGGTACAAATCTGGATCGACGCCATCGGGCGCCACGGCGGCGAACTCTTGCTG
>JAKASN010000067.1 GCA_021819025.1 Actinomycetes bacterium
GCCGGTCGCTGGGAGACAAAGGCGCTTAGAAAGAGGGACTTTGTGATTTCGGCGGACGAAAAGACTTCTATCCAAGCCCGCATCCGTTGCCACCCCACGATGCCCCCCAGCCAAGGTCGCATCAAAAGAGTGGAATTCGAATATGAACGAGGCGGAGCACTGCAGTACCTTGCCGCCTGGGATGTGCACCGGGCTAAGGTCTTTGGGCGCTGCGAACAAAGCACCGGCATTGAACCCTTTGGACGCCTGGTGGACCAAGTGATGAGAGTCGAGCCGTATGCCTCCGCGCATCGGGTGTTCTGGGTTGTCGACAATGGCAGCAGCCATCGTGGAAACAGCTCAGTCGAGCGGCTCCGCAAACGCTGGCCCAACCTGGTCCTCGTCCATGTCCCGGTACATGCGAGCTGGCTTAATCAGGTGGAGATCTATTTCTCTGTGATCCAGCGAAAAGTCCTCACCCCTAACGACTTCACTAGCCTCGCCGAGGTTGCCGAACGACTCCGAGCGTTCGAGCGCCACTATGAACAGACAGCGACTCCCTTTGAGTGGAAGTTCACCCGTGACGATCTTGCCAAACTCATGGAGCGTCTCAGCGACAACAAAGGCTCCCGGGCTGCAGCCTAAGGGTCCACGAATACGTGATCGCAATTACGGTCCCGAGTACTTAGGCTCCCCTTGGGAGAAAGGCGCTGCATCCGAGCCAACCAGGAACAAAAATGCCGTCCCCGCCCGTGGAAACATTCGGAACTGCGGATGTTGGAGGGTCGTGGAATCACATCGGCGGAGCATTTTGTGGCTCGCTTCCAGCCCGATAGCTCCGTAACACGTTGTGAAGTACCCAACTCCTGCTGCGGAGAGGATTCGTGCTGCCCCCGGCGCGTGGTTGCTGGCTTGTCGGTCTGCCGCTCCGAACCAAAGCGACATGTCGGGAGGACCACGGGGGCGGCGTTAGGGCGTTTCATGCTCCTTGAGGATGGCGCCAAAGGCCCTCGAGCGGCTGACGCCCGGCATCGCGGGTGGAAACTGCGATCGGCCCCGGGATGCCTCCGATTTCGGCCAGCCGGAGCATCTTGACGTACAGCGCCCGGCTGAACAAGTAGGGCTGGAACTGCTGCACCTGAGTCGAAGAGGCGCAGTAGGTCGAGTGCGACCTCGAGGCGATCCCAGGTGATGAGGTCGGCGCGATCCACCCGTGCTGATGCAAGAGGATCGCGCGCTGGACGCAAACGAGCATCTGGACACAGGAAATGTTCGCACAGTTATAGTATTCTCTTACACGACGTACGAGATGCTTGTGCCGGAGCGCATCCGGGTGATGCGCGCACTGACTTGGAAGGATGTACCCGATGCGCATTGCGTCCACCGAAGCTTCCCGTCATCCGACGGGCGAAAAAGCGCGCGTACCGCCGTGGCGCTGGGTCAACTTTGCAGTGATCCCGTTTATGCTCGCCATGTCCGCAGCCCTGGCCGTTTCTGCCTACATACGTTCCCGTACCATTTCAACAAGTGTCTACAACCCGAAGGTGACCGTCAGTCCGATGCGGCAGCTGATGGGACTGTCCGATATGCCGAACCGGCCTGCGCCTGGCTTCACTTTGGTGGATCAAGCAGGTGATAACGTCTCACTCGGCCAATTCCGCGGCAAGGCTGTGCTGCTCGCCTTCTTGGATTCACGCTGCACCACCGTTTGTCCGGTTCTCGCTCAGGAATTTCTCCTTGCCCAGAAGGACTTGGGGCCGGCTTCGGCCAAGGTCGCCTTCATTGCGGTGAATGTCAACCCGCTGGCGGCTTCGGTAGCCGACGTCGCCGCGTTCGACCGCCTTCACGGACTCGACCAGATGAGGAACTGGTACTTCCTCACCGGTCCCGGCTCAGAATTGCTTCGGATCGCCAATGAATACGGGATCGCGGTGATCGTTCCAAAGAATGGCAACCCCAACCAGATAGAACACGCGGATACTCTCTACTTCATCTCGGCGACGGGACGGGAGCGATACCTGGCCAGCCCGGTCGTCGACCGGACCAAGAGCGGAGCGGGGTATCTGCCGCAACCCGCCCTGGTCCAGTGGGGAGGCGGAATCGCTACTTACCTGACGCGGATCGCGTGAAGCAGCCAGTTGATAAGGCGAACTGATGGTCACACCCCACGGCGCCGTTGGTGGCGCAGATTCTGCTAGAAACGACGGATAGATGCCATCCGTCTTGATGCCGCTGCTTGCGGTAATTGCGGGGGTAATTTCGTTTACCTCTCCCTGCGTACTGCCATTGCTGCCGAGCTATCTCTCCTATATCTCGGGTTTGCCCATTTCAGAACTGGACAAGGCTCGGGCGCGTCCTGTGGTCCTCAAGGCGTCGCTGGGCTTTATTCTTGGCTTCACAGTGGTATTCACCGCGATGGGGGCATCTCTGACGCTGGTGGGTTCTCTGCTCTTGCACAATCTTCCGGTTATCCTCCGGATCGCTGGGGTCTTTATCATCCTGATGGGACTGGCTGCGGCGGGATTGCTGCGGGTACCTTTCCTCGCCCGTGAAAAGCGATTCGACATGTCGCGCTTGCCGCATGGCCCAAAAGGCGCGTTCCTGCTTGGAATGGCGTTTGCGTTCGGCTGGACCCCGTGCATAGGTCCCGTACTCGCGGCGATTCTCGCAGCCGCGAGCGCGAGCGGCACCGTAGTTTGGGGAGCGATTCTGCTCGCGCTGTACTCCCTGGGTCTCGGAGTGCCGTTCCTCTTGCTCGCGCTGGGGTTCTCGCGGGCCAAGACGTCACTCGCGTGGCTCCGCAGACACGGCAGGATGATCGAGGTTACCGGCGGACTTTTCCTGGTATTGATCGGCGTTCTGTTCGTGAGCGGGGCATGGCGTACTTTGATGGTGCCGCTGCAGGCGAAATTTGCGCAGCTGGGGTGGCCACCGATATGAAAAACACCGATCTCGGTAACAATGGCGAGCACGCGCAAGAACCTAAGCTATCCATTCGGACAACTCGCCGATGGTGGTTGATCGCCGCCGCCGCAATCATTCTCGGCGGGATTTCCGGATTGGCGATAACCGATTTCGTCGCATCGGAGAACGCTGCGACCGGGGCATCATCGGGTGGTATTTCGACTTCCTACAGTGGAGCTTTCACCAGGCTGAACGGGCAGTCGGTAGCTCCGTCCTGGTCACTTCCAGGGCTTACGAATGCCGCGACCGAGGTCGCCCTGGCTCAGTTCCAGGGCAAACCTGTCATCGTCAACTTCTGGGCATCATGGTGCGTCCCGTGCCGCAAGGAGATGCCCGCACTCGAGCGGGTTGCGCGCCAGCTGCATGGCAAGATCCAGTTCGTAGGAATTGATACCGCCGACCAGCGAAGCTCGGCAGTGGCATTCCTGGCCAGGGTAGGGGTCACGTACCCCGCAGCATTCGACCCAAGCGCAACTGCCGCCTCAGCATATGGCGTTTACGGCCTTCCCACCACGTTCTTTGTATCGCCTACCGGAAGGCTCGTCGGGCGTCAGATCGGGGAGCTTACCGGACTTCGGCTCGAGGAGCTGGTCACAGAGGTCTTTGGCATAAGGTTCCGCTCCAACTGAATGTCACGGGAGATTCCGGGTTCCGCTCTGCCGGAGCGTTGAAGTTGAATGTGAATGACGCGGAGGTTCGCTTGTTGCCACTGGCCATTTCGTACCCACGGGGCCTTGTGCGCTGGTGGAGAGTTTCCAGAATTAGTGCAAGGAAGATCGTTGAATATTCTCACTAGGCGAGACCCGACGAGACTCGGGCTCGCGCTGAGAGAGCCGAACAAGAGCGTGAAGCTCACCACGAAACCGAGGCAAGAGCGCAGTGCGACGCTTCCGGGTCCCCTTCTGGTCGAGATTGGACGGGGGCCGCGGGCCCGAGACATAGGAGAGGGCCTCAGCAGGAGCGGCAGCGCACACGGCGAGGTGAACGAGAGAAGAAGCCCGGCCACGACGGCCGAGAAGCGGCCAAAGAGCCGAGGTCATCTCATAGCAGTTAAATGGCCAACCGCTTGTACTTGGCGAGTCCTCATCGAAGGAGGGGACCTGACGCAGAGCTGCGGAGCGCTCCGGCGAGGTAGGCGGCAAAGCTAACGAGGAACCCGACGGCCATCAGGTAGGAATCCACATTGCTTTGGCCGAACATGAAGAACGAGATCCCGCCGTAGCCGGCGACGAGGAGGGCGACGAGTCCCGTGGCGCTCCACCCGATTGCGAGACGGTCTCCGGCGCCCGCCGCGACGATGAGTGCGACGATCCCGGTTGCGACCAGGAGCATGCCGAGCATCATGTGGGCCATGAGCAGCGGCCCAGAGGAGAACATGGTGCCGAAGCGCCCCATCATCGATCCACCGAATCCCCGCGTGCTACGCGCGAGCGGGGGCAGGTTCACGTAGAGGTTCACGTACATCCCGAGCAGGAACTGCACGGCGAGCAGGGCAAAGGCGACCAGGGCGAAACCCCGGGCCGCCCCGGATGCCAGGGAACTCCCCGAACGGCCAGTGCCGCCGGTGTGCCATGATGGCGCTTCGGGTCGAGTGTCCGCCGGGTCATTCACGGCCGGACCGCCCGTCCGATCACGTGGGGGAACACCGGAGCGAAGAGCACGCAGGGCCGGAAGGCGAACCGTCGGCTCGAGGTGACCGAGAAGCCGGCTTGCTCGATCGCGCGCGGGGTGTCCCGCGAAGCGTGGCATCCTGCGCCGAGGTGCGGCCAGACGAGGTCGACGCGTCGTTGGAGACGGGCGAGGCCCGGCTCCTCGGCAAGGACGTGCTCATAGAAGCGCGGCTCGCCGCCGGGGCGAAGCACGCGTGAGCACGCCGCAAGGGCGACCGCCTGGTCGGGCACCGGGCACAGCACGAGCGAGAAGACCGCCGCGCCGAAGGTGCCGTCCTCGACAGCGGGCGTCTCGGCAGTCCCTCCCACCACGCTCACGGGTACCGGGGCTTGCTGGGCTGCTTCAGTGGCCCGGGCACGCAGGTAAGGCTCGGGTTCTATGGCCACCACCTCGGTGACCGAACTCGGGTAGTGGGCGAAGTTGAGCCCTCTTCCCGCGCCTATCTCGATCACCTTTCCCTCGAGCCCGTCGAGCAGCTCGTCACGATGTGCTGCGCCACAGAAGCGTTCAGCCGCGGGGGCAAAGAGTGCAAAGAGCCGGGCGAATAGCGGATGCGAGATGCTCGTTCCGGGCATCTCAGCGCACCATGATGGTGGTGCCGACGATAAGGCGCCCGCGTGCGAAATGCAAGATCAGGGGCTTTCCCTCCAAAGTTCTTCCTCCTTTTCGGCTTCGTGATTGCGAGTCACGAAGCCCCCATATCATGGGATCCCCGGGACTTCCCCGGAAGGGCGTTAACGCGCAGGCTCTCTGTGGATTAGTATAACGACAGCGTGTCGGAGTAACTGCGATAGCGCCGGAAGTGAGCGCGAGTGAGCGGGGCGAGGCGATCTGGCACGGCGGCAGCGTGGAAAGCGCTGGGCATCGCCGGTCGCCTTGGAGGCAATGCCAAATCGATGGCGTTAGACGGACTCCGCGGTCCGAGATCGGCTTCGTGGGGTGATCTCATGGTCGAGACTTGCGGAATCGGTCGACGTCGAAATCCGCCTCCGGTGTATCAAAGGGTGCTCGCAGACGATTCTGGGAGGTGGCAGCCACTGTGGATGCCCACTGCCAGATAGTTTTGCCAAAAGTTCTCGAGGCGTTCGGGTTTAAGGAATTGCAGGAATCTTTTTGAGGAATTGCAATCAAGGATTTAAGTGTATTGCCGTTGCCGCTTGAATGTGTTGACGGAATACTCAGTCTTGAAACGAAATTCGAAAACCTGCGGCTCTAATAGGAAAAGGCGGTCAGTGTCAGGATGCCAGGAGAGAGGGCGCTCATTTCGCCGGAAATGATACAATTCTTCACAGTTATAATCCTGGGAACGCGGAGGGAGTGCAGGATGGCCAAGCTAGCGATGGGGGAGCTTGAGACGGCTGTGATGAACGTCCTGTGGGATGCGGCGGGCCCCCTTACGCCGGGGCAGGTCCACGAAGCCCTGTCGGCTGAGCGCGTGCTAGCTTACACCACCGTTTTGACCATTCTCGTGCGTTTGTGGGATAAGGGCCGTCTGGATCAGGAGCCCCACGGTCGAGCATACGAGTACCGTCCCCTCCAAAGCCGGGAGGCCTACACCGCCTCGCGCATGGGTGAGGTACTCGGCAGCGCCAAGGACCGGCGCTTGGCCCTGAGCTATTTCGTGTCCGATCTCCTTCCCGTCGAACGCACCCGTTTGCGCCGTCTGCTGGAGAGCGGCGAAGGGGACCCCAAGTGAGCGGGATCGGACTGGTGCTGTCCGGGCTCGCGCTGGTTGCCTTTCCAGGCCTTCTCCGGCCGCTCGGGAGACGGCTGTCTCCCCGACGCTGGGCTCGACTTTGCGCAGCGGCGCTCACCAGCGGCGCAGCCGTCTTTGAATTCGGCCTGATACTCTACGCTGCCCCGACCGTATTGTCGGCAGTGGGAGTGCCCGCTCTCGCGTCGGCCTGTGAGCGAATGATAAGCGGCATCGCCCCCGGTGGCACCGTCGCCGGCTGGGTGGCAGCTGGTTTGGCCCTGGTGGCAGCCGGTTTGGGATCGGCTAGCTTGGCGCGGGGACATCAGATCCGCCGCTTGGCGCGCGTAGAACCTTGGCTCGGCGAACACCAAGTTCTCGGTTCCCATGACCTTGTCACACTGGCGACCGAGGAGCCGATGGCATTGAGCGTGAAGGGCAACCCGGGGCAAGTGATTGTGTCGTCGGGGCTGGTGGCGGCGATCGGCCCGGAGGAGCTCTGCGCCGTTATCGCCCACGAGGTCGCGCACCTAGACCATGCCCATGAGCGTTACCTTGCCATGGCTGGCGCCGTTCGCGGTGGCCTCATATTTTTCCCGCTGGCTCGGAGGAGCGTCGCTACGCTTGTTGTCGCTTTGGAGCGCTGGGCGGACGAGGTAGCTGTTGCTGCAATCCCTGACGGGCGCGACCGGTTGCACCGGGCCCTCCTCAGCGTGACGGCTTCGATGGTCGGCGCCGAGCTGGCTTTATTCTCTGGCGCGGACACGGTGGTAGAGCGCCTCGAAGCCCTCGAGGCTGTGCAGCCCAGCCTCAAAGTCGGTTCTCTCGGGCTGCTCTACAGCCCGGCCTTGGCGGTGGGCATCGCCGTGGCTGCGGGCCTAGGGGCATGGATCAGCAACCTGCAAATGCTGCTCCAAATGGCTGGCCGCTGTCCGCTCTAGCGGCTCGTTAGGCCTTTGGCAAGCAATCGAGATTCTGTCGTACGTTATTCCGTTTCTATCGCCATCTTCGAGTTTGTCGATCCATCGATGGCATCATTTCGCGCACTCGATCTTGTGGCCTGGAGTCGGACGGCATCTCCTAAATTCGGGCCTGCCTGTCTCCGAGGCGGGCAGTATTTACCTGGGAGTGAACGACAAACTGCGGGGTTGCGTCTTTGTTTGTGGCCGGATTCAGGCTTGTGCTGACCGCACTGTGAGGAACTCCGGGGCGACTGGAGTCGTTATTGGCAAGCGACCCAGGCGCTGATCGTCGAAACGGTGCGCTGATGCTGATCGGCGTGTCATCCGCCTATGGGCCCGACACCCGTGTTGCGTTCCCCTCCAGGCCGGAGCTTGCCGCAGCGATCATTTCGCTTAGGTATCACCGCGTTAGCAGCGACCAATGCCGAGTCCACCCGGGATGGAGCCGGACGGACTCGGCCTAGCGGGCACATCGACGGCGCTGAGCCTGGCCCGGGTGCTCCTTTGCCGGACGCGACGTAACCTCCGCGCCAGTGCCGACTATGCTACTACACAGTATAGGAGAGAAATGCGGGATCGATTGCGGTGCTAACGGCTGTGCCGCTTGACGAGAGAGTTGCGGGTACGCCAAGGAGATCGCAAAATGATTAGCCAGGTCATCATCCTCCCCTCGCTGGTAGCCGCCGCGACTGTCGTAGATCGG
>JAKASN010000068.1 GCA_021819025.1 Actinomycetes bacterium
AAATTTGCCATCATTATCTTCGGCAAACACAAGGAAGAGGTGGGCAACGTATAGGCAGAAATATCGAGCTTGAACCATTGCGCAGCCGTACTACCAGTTGCATCGACCGAAATTGACATCGTTGTACCAACTGTCGGTGCACCAGAAATTGCCCCACCAACCCCACCACACGCCTGAACCGTAATATTGCCCGACGAATCGACAACCAAAGCCACGGGAGAACTTGAGCTTGAAGCACTTAGCGATGTAATGCTTAAAGTGCCTCCGCTAAAACTACAAGTCGCTGAAGTCGCAGCAGCCGAAGCCGGAGCGGTCGTCCCGAGTACAACAGCCAAAAACGCAACAACCGGCGCCACCAATAGCGCAAGAATAAGTCGTGCTCCGACTTTTCGCATTGTATTCAACGAGTTCAAGCTTTGATTAACATCCGTCTCTCGCGTAAAGGCCATCTAGCTCATCCCCACAATCGGCTTGTTGAGGGTGATGTTCCCAGTAGATCCATAAAAATTAGCGTCTCCGAACGTGAAGATCCCACCGTCGGAGGCAACTAGCCAATATCCCTTGCCGTCCGGAGTTGCCGCCATGCCGACGATGGGCTTGTTGAGAGTGATGTTCCCGGTCGATCCGTAGAAGCCGGCGTCTCCGAACGTGAAGATCCCACCGTCGGAGGCAACTAGCCAGTATCCCTTGCCGTCCGGAGTTGCCGCCATGCCGACGATGGGCTTGTTGAGAGTGATGTTCCCCGTTGACCCATAAAATCCCGCATTCCCGAACGTGAAGATCCCACCGTCGGAGGCAACTAGCCAATAACCCAAGCCAGTGAGTCCCGTGGATCCGCCAATGGATACCGGCGTGTTGATTTGCACGTAAAACTGAATCGGGAAATTGAACTGAACCAACTGTGACACGCCAGCGATCGAACCTTGAAGTGTTGCGAACGGCACAGCTGGATCCGAGCCGCTACCTCCTGAGGTGATGAAGTTGACCTGCCCAAGGCCGTTGTAGCCTTCGCCTGACACCGTCGTAGAACTCGACCCAAACGCTACGGTACCTGCCGCTTGATTTGGAGTCCCACTAACCGAACTCGGTGCCGAGGCACTAATCGTCGCATTCACAGAAGTTGTTTGATTCACCGGCGTCGGATACTGCAGCGCGAGGTTTACGCCTGGCGAGGCCGCGTAGTCGAACCCCGAGAAGGTATTCGGCACAAGGCTCAAAGTGGCAGTACCGCTAGGCGCCGTCACCTGCGCCACGGACGAGCCGGTGAAACCCGAAACTCCCTCAAAATACCCGGCGTAGGCAATTATCTCAGGAAGGCCGGTAATCGTTCCGTTCGATCCCGATGGGCCTGCGCACAGGAGGTCGGAATAGTAGGTCGCTACACAGCTCACGGCATTGCCACTTGAGGCTATCGGGGAAACGCTCTCCGCCGACGCGGGAATGACCGCGTGTTGCGCCAGTGAACTCACATTGGCAAAACCGATAAGTGCTACGCTCGCGGCTCCCCCGTTTAGATAAAAATAGAGCGAAGCACCATTGGTTCCCAAAGCCAGCGTACCGGCAGCGCCAATAGAGGACGAAACCGCAGACGGAAGCGTAATTGGGTTGAACTGTGGCGAGGTCGGCGGCTCTGTGAGCGAACTCCCGCTAAGACCGAGTGTCACCCACTCAACCCCAACGTCGGTTGAGCTTGCCAGGCCAAGAAATGCCAAGTTCACCGTACCAGAACTCGACGGCAGTAGCACAAGTGAACCCGACAGCGCGGGATAAGGCAATAATGGGAGCGTCGGAACGTTTTTCGGCGGCGGCGTGGGAGCGCTGGCACTTACGGTTTCATATTGCAGCCCCTGGACTCCGGTCCAGGCGAGAAGATCCGTGCTGGCACCGACGGTAATAAGCGCCAAATTCGCGGCCTTTGGGTCGCCCGCGATGGCACAGTCTCCCACTGTTATCTGGCCCCAGCAAGCAACGGGCCAGGTTGCGACCGCCGCCGTGGATATCTGCTCAGTGTCATAGATGGCGTTCGAGGCGTTGTTGGTGTAGATCGACGCAAGTCCGTTATTGTTGTCAAACGCGAACCTAGCTCCTGGCAAATCACCGGCCAAAGGCACCGACTCTCCGGTGAGCGAACTACCCAACGAACCAAACGCCGATAGCGGAATTACGAACGTCGCCCAGAAATTGGGAGACGAATTCTGACTCAAAAGAGCTTGAAGCACGATCGATGGCGCTGAACATACCGAGGCGCCGGCGCAATATGCGATAGAAAAGGACGTCACGGTAAGACTCCCCGAGCCCGCCGGTGTGCAAGACACAGTTGGACTAACCACGTATGGCACATAGGTAGTAGTTGAAGAGGGGGTCGCGGAAAAGTCGATGGAAATACATCGCTGTGCCCCACCACTCGGATTCACCTGCGCAAGCTCAATTCCTCCGTTGAGAGTTTGTTCCACCATTGCGGTAATCACGCTTCCGCCAGCGCCCTGCGGAACGGCCACTTCCGACATGGGAAGAACGTCGGAAAGCGTTGAACTTAGCAATAGTGAACCATTGCTACCGAAGCTTTGATTCACACCGGCAAGCGGAGTAACGGCAACGGCCGGCGAACTCTTGGGCATCACAGAAGACTGGAGCTTCGCCGCGGACGCCAAACCCGTTAGACCAGCACCGCCCAGCACAAGGCAGACAGCCATGAACAGTCGAACCATCGGGGCTCGTTGGCGGTCTCTCCTTATCGCATGCTTCGGGAACCGGGTTATCCTCAAGCGTTCACTTCCACAGATGCCTGCCCAGCATCAACACTCTCTATGACTCCCTCCCATGCACACATGCAGACACTGCCTTGAAGCAGAACCGGCAGCTCTTCGACAACGACCGTTGGCGCCAATGGGATCCAAGTACCCACTGTCACAGGAACGCACGGCATCGGGGTAAACACCCCCAGAGCCGCTGTGGTCGCGGCAATTACCTCAGGATTCGTTGGCGATTCGCACATCCCAAACGGCGGGATATTGTCTATCGGAATAGCCGCGGCGATGGTCGCAACGGGTAATTCATCCGCTAGTACAGTTCCTTCCACTATTAAGCTCGACGGCGTCATCCCAAATGTGCAGCTCAACGCTGCCCCTAACACTACGACTGGCGGCATGGGTTCCTCGCATCCTTCCTGGGAGACATCGCGAATTAGACAAGCTTGTAGAAGAGCACTTCGGCAATTGCGACACTGTGCCCCACGGGAGATTTGTACACCGACTCGATGGTGATGGTGATGCTTGACACGCTCGAGTAGTGAATGGTGAAAGACTGGAATGAGGGGCTATCCACGAGTGTGAATATTTGGGACTTCCCATCGGAAAAGCTCACCTTGACCTTCTCGGGCCTCGGTTGGGTCGTATAGTCGGCGGGATTATCGTCCGCGCCAATGATAAAGCCGATCTTGTCCAAGCGTGTCGAGGGCGAGAACTTGATGGTGAGCGTCTGGCCTACGCCGTCATTGGCCGTCGGCTGTGCTGCCCAGTAAGTATTCGACAGCCCGTCGATGGCATTGGTGGGTGGAAGTGCCGGAAGATAAGAGGATGCGGTAGCGCTCACTGCGAATACCGGCGTGTAGCGAAGCTCGATACGGCTCAAGAGATCGCTCCGGAAGCGGCTATACGCGTTGTTTATCGGAGCACGAAAAGGCCCTAGATACCCGATAATAAGTGCAAGCGCGAGCACCCCGGCCAGCCCCTTGCGCGCCGCACCGGCCATACGTCCTTTGACGGTTTCGTTGCTCGAGTCAACTCCCGCCGATCGCCACATTTTTCCAACGCGCTCACCGGCCGGCGCTTCGGCTGGCTTGGTGTAAAAAGTCTTTTCGTACTCTTTTCGAAACCAAAGCTTCACCTTCTGCCAACGCGTAAGCGGGGGCGGGGGCGGGGGCGGGGGCGGTAAGACCTGGGCGCAATGGTGGCAGAAATAGCGTGCTGGGTCATTGGCAGTTCCGCAGTTTGGACAAATAATCGACGGTGCGCTCTCATCGATACGCTCCTCGCGTACCGCCGTGGTATGCGCACCCTCACTGCGCGTAGCCGCACGCCGTCTTGACATTTGGGGCTTTAGCGCCGAAGGTGCCCGAGCCTGGGGCCGCTGACCGGTAGGAATCTGCTCTTCTGAGGACAACGTCTCAAACAGATCAGACTGTGGCGAGGATTGCTCACTAGCGATACCTACGCTGGCTGGAGCTACAACTTCAGCGCTTCCCGCAGCGCCCACCGACGCCTTGTCCATGCCGTCGGCGGGAGCGTCGGACATCGCGACATTTTCGGCGTCGGTGGCAACGCTATGTGCCGTCGCTTCGCTCTGCGAAGACCCGGCATCCTTGGATTCGGTACCTTCGACAACTTGTGCGGTGGCAGCTTTGCCAGACCCGCCAGTGGCCAAATCGGTGCCTTCGCCGCTACCGCTAGCGTTAAGGTCGGGTGTTGAAGTCCCCTCATTCACGTGTGGCGATACCGATGGTGCCGCCACCTTGGCCTGCGAAGTTGGGAGTACCGTAGCTGGCTCAGAGCCAAACGAACGTGCTCGGCGCAGAGTTGGCTTTGGCGCCTCCGCTTTCGATGTCTCCACTTTTGTTATCACCGCGGTAACCGGCTCTGGCGGAGATATCGAGTCCTTCACGGGCTCGGAGATCGGAGACACTATTTTGGGAGCTTCATCGCTCTCCGCCACCTCAGGCTTTGTCGCCTCGGGCGCAGGTACTTCAACAGATTGGGGCTCCGATCCTGTCGTAGCCTTAACTGCTGTTGCCGCGGGAGAAGAAGCGGTGCCTTTTTTCGCGGCCAGGTAAGTCGCAGCGAGGTTTGAGCCGGCCTCCTCATGGTCGCTTTCATGAAGATCCGCCGAAGGGGTCTCTGCCACCGATTCCGCCGCGACCTTCTCTCCGGTCCATTCTAAAAATGAGCCACAAGACTCGCAAAAGGAGGCGCTGTCGGGATTTTTGTAGCCACACGCTTTGCAGATGATCATCAGCGCTTCACCAACTCGACTATCGAACGGACATGGGCTGGTCGACCTTTGTCCACAATGGTCTTAATGCGGTCTTCGCTAACTTTGGAGTCCTTGCCTACTTCGAGGCGTACCCTAAGAAAGGGACTGTCTGATCCTGGTCTCGCTGCACTCTTGGCGGTAGTTGAATAGGTAACCCCCCCGGAATCCTCAAGAATGGGATCGACGCCTGCATAGATACGCACATAGTCCGCCAGTCCGGCGAGTGTCCCGCGCTTGCGATAGAGCGAAAGCGCGCTCGCAACCAACTCCCTCCTCCTCGCGTCGTCCCAGGTTTCATCTAGTTCGACCGCCACCCAGTAGGACATCCACTCCAGGAAGTCCTCTGGGGTCAAATAGGGGTCGAAATAAGCCTCAATACAGTCAAGCACCAGGTAAATAGGCGCAAGCACGTCGTCGAGAGAATCAACGAGGTCGAGGATGAACTTATCCTCCTGGAGCACGGCGGGCAGGCGGGTCCGCGTAGCGACCGGTATCTCCAAATTTTCTAGTGCGACCCTCATGGCGATTACTCCGAAGATTTGACGGTTGACCTAATTTATCCGTTCACACGAATTTGATGCTCGAAAGGGTAGAGAAGTGTGGAGGAATCAATCTCAATTTTTTGCATTGCCGCCGAGCGCGTTCCCGTAAGCGGATCGGCGAGAAAGAGGCGCACGTCGCCAACCTCGAGCACACCAGGAATCTTTTGCAGTTGGGAGAAGATCTCTCCGGCATGTAGAGAACGGCCCATC
This sequence comes from Actinomycetes bacterium, assembly GCA_021819025.1. Taxonomy (GTDB): domain Bacteria; phylum Actinomycetota; class Acidimicrobiia; order Acidimicrobiales; family Acidimicrobiaceae; genus Acidithrix. The sequence goes on from JAKASN010000068.1 coordinate 5,781, forward strand.
GGCCACCCCTTTTGGTCAGCGCCCCCCTCTAGTGGCGACAAGAACCGATACATGGTCTCCTCTGCTTCGCGGGTCACGCGCTCAGGATCAGAGCTTGCGGTGGCACGCAGCATCGCAACAACGGTAACCCCTTGATAAGTTGGGGGCTCGATAACCACGCGTGCCCCGACGACTCTGCGTGCGTCAAGGTATTCAGCGATGGCGCGAACCGACTCCTCCTTGGGGCCAAGCGATCCGAAGTCGATTCGCCCCAAGGGGTCCGCGTCGACTGCAGGTATCACCAGTACCGTAACAATGCCGTTGTCACTTTCTCCACTTGCGGGCACGCAATGGATTCTCGCCATTTCGGGTGCTGCTTCGCGAGCTAGTACTTCGTAGTCCTCTGCGGTCACCGCACGCGAGAGAGATTTAAGCGCGATGGGACCACGGACCTTTGCCTCTTCAAGATCTTCGCCATCGACGCCTCCGCTTGCCGGAATGCGATTCTCCACCCGGGCGATAAAGGGCATCGATGTCTTTAGCTGACTCACCGCCCCCGCCTGGACATTTCCTCTCCGACCTCCTCCGCTCTGATACCTGCGAATTCGAATGGGGGCGTCCTTTTCGGGGATGGCGCCGAAACTGCGCAAGGAGCCATCTGCCGCACGCACTGCGGGTCCAAATATCACTTCGCCGGATGAGATATCGAAGACAAAGTGCTGGGAAGACATCTCGCTTTGAGAGAAATCACCAACTGCCTCCCACTCCTGCCACCCTTCCACGCCACCCACATCCACCACGACCGGATAGTCCGCGCGCACCACGGGACTGTTGGCGAGTCGAAAATATTGGCCGGCAGTTCCATTCGAGATACCGAGTACTTCATTTTCGTGGGTCTCGCCATGTATCGCACCCACGGTTCCGCCGATGGTGGTAATGCTCAAGGCGTGGATACGAGGTGACGACGAATAGAAGGGGTAATCCTCGCTCGGCTCGGTGATACGGCATCTGATCCAACCGGCGCGCTCCCCGCCAAGCAGCGCTGCCTGGTGAGATTTGGGCACATGGATGGCGATATCACCGGGTTGGTTGAGGCCCCCCGTGGCGTCGGATTCAAGTTCGCACTCTTTCCATCCCGTGCCGTCAAAGGCCTCCCAAATTAGCGGGGGATGATCGGGGTTGACACCGACCCCTTCGATACGGCAGTTGAATCGAAGATTTACCACGTTGGAAGGTACCGCCTCCGGCAAACCGATCAAGAGCGATTCATTAGGTACGGGAGGATCCGAAAAGGCCGGAAAAGGTTGCCGCGACACCGAGGAGGTCCGATCAATCTCGCGATCCTTAGCGGAAACCGTCAAACAGGCATAGAGCGAGGAGGGCACGATGGCAAGGTCTTCTACGGTCTCAAAAATGACTGGCGCGGTGCTCGCGCTCTGGCGCGGCGTGGAGGTTTTCGTGTAGCGCGGAATCACTAAAGTGTCGGCTTGAGGAGCTGAAAGCCAGAACGTCACGTCCGTCGTAGCGGCATTGGGCGGAAACAGTTGAACGCCCACCAGGTCGAGGAATTTGAGATAGATCTTATCTGGCACGCGATTGAGGCGATAGAGCAGAAGATCGGTCATGTAGGCAAAGGTTTCGATGAGAGTCACACCGGGATCCGAGACGTTATGGTCAGTCCATGCGGTGGAACGACGCTGCACCATGCGCTTGGCTTCGTCTACGAGATCCTGAAATCTCCGGTCATCTAAGTTGGGTACTGGCAAGGTCATCGGCAGTTGATACCTATCTTCGCTAAATCGCTGGGCAAATTCTTTTTAGGCTCCATGGGACTTCACAAGGTCACTCATTTCCGATCACGTAGAACGGGAAGACAAGGTTCCGCGGGTCATTGGCACCTTTCATTGTGTAGGTAATATCGAGATAGAGCATTTCGGGCCGCTCAGTGTCATACGCAACATCCACTGATTTGACATCGACCCGTGGCTCCCACCGCAGGATGGAACTCCGCACTTCCTGGGCAATCAAACCCGCAGTCTCGGTGTTGGCTACCGCGAAGACAAAGCGGTGCAGATCGCAGCCGAACTCTGGTCGCATCGGCCGCTCGCCCGGAGAGGTTCCCAGAATGATCCGGATCGCCTCTTCAACCTCAT
>JAKASN010000069.1 GCA_021819025.1 Actinomycetes bacterium
ATGCGGTCCTGGTCATCGAGCGCGATCTCTCGCTGCGGGTGGTGCTCGAAACTCTCGTTCGCGAGAGCTGCGAACTTGTTTCAGCGCAATACGGCGCTCTCGGGGTGCTCGATAGCTCCGGTGGTTCAGTGTGTGATTTCATAACCTACGGAATGGATGCCGCCACCGAAGCCGCCATCGGAGAGATTCCCACCGGCAAGGGGGTTCTCGGGTTGCTCGTAGAAGAGTCCAAGCCAATCCGCCTCGCCGACATCTCTTCACACCCGAAAAGTTGGGGGTTCCCCAAGAACCACCCCAAAATGACGAGCTTTCTTGGAGTCCCTGTCACGGTGGGGGAACGAATCTTTGGGAATCTTTATCTCACCAACAAACAAGGTGCGGACAGCTTCGATGACTCTGACGAAGTCCTGGTGGGTTATCTAGCCCGGGCCGCCGGCATCGCCATCGAGAACGCCCGACTCCACTCGGCGGTGGCCGATCTTGCCATGCGAGCCGATCGCGAGAGAATTGCCCGCGAGTTGCACGACGAGATAATCCAGCGCCTCTTTGCCATCGGACTCTCGTTGCAGGCTACGATGCGCCTCATCGCTGACCAAGATGCCAACGACCGCGTCCAGGCGGCGGTTGACGACCTAGACGAGGCGATCAAGCGGATACGGGCCACCATCTTTGCACTCGAGACGACGCGCTCGCGAAGCCGCGATAGTTTCCGCGCCCAGATTCTCGCCTTGGTGCACGAACTCCACACGGTTCTGGGATATGAGCCGTCGGTTAGCTTCACCGGACCACTTGACACCATGGTAACGAGCGCGCTCGCCACTCAGGCCCTCTCGGTGATCCGCGAAGCGCTCGCCAATGTTGCCAAGCACTCCAGAGCCTCGGCAGCATCGGTATCGGTAACCGCGGGCGATAATCTTGTTATCGAAGTGGAGGACAATGGACGTGGCATCACCGACACAGGCTCCCCCGCCTCAAAAGGCCTCAAAAATATGGCAGAGAGAGCCAGCAACCTCGGAGGTAGCTTTGGGTACTCTAGGTCGGATAATCTTGGCGGCGCGCTGATCAAATGGAGTGCTCCGTTGTAAGGCTTAGAGGTGGAGCTTGGGAAGAGCCTCGTCCCTAAGTTGACTGAGACGCGAGAGGCAGCGACCGAACTTTCTCCCGAAGCCTCCGGTTAGAAAAGCGCTCGGAAACAAATCTGCGAGCTTCGCTCCGCTGAAAAGCACGGCTACGCCCATCTCGTAAGCCCGGTCCACCAAAACGACAAAGCGCAGCGCCTCCGAAAGAGCATCGAAGCGGGTTGCGTCGCTTACGATCGCGACGTCGATTCCGTCTAAAAGCCGCGAGTACATCACCGGATGTAACGATGCGAGCTTGGCATTCAAGGCATCGAAGCTGTCATAGCTAATTTTCAACCTCGAGCTTGCTTGTGAAATAGCCAGCCGCGAGAGGTCCAAATCATAGTCTTCGAGGTGTAGCTCGAGACGTCGGTAGTCGCCTCCGTCGATGCTTATTACCGAGAACCGTGCGGCAAGTCCCTGGATCTCGCGGACGAAGTCAACTGCGGCAAAGCGGCCCTCCCCTAACTTGTCCGGGAGAGTGTTTGAAGTCGCTGCCAAGTTGACGCCTTGATTACAGAGTCGTGTGAGGAGAGTGGAAATGAGCACGGTATCCCCAGGATCGTCCAGTTCAAACTCGTCGATCGCAATTAGTGAATAAGTACCGAGCCTGAGTAGTGACTCCTCGAACCCCAGAGCCCCAACAAAGTTAACCAGGTCTATAAAGCTACAAAACGCTTTGGGCTTTGGCGCAATGCGGTGCAGAGCAACCAAGAGGTGGGTCTTGCCAACACCGAATCCACCGTCGAAGTAAATTCCCCTGCCTCCCGGCTTTGCCCCAGGAACAAATCGCCAACCATGTCGGCGCACTCTCTTTGGAGGCTTCGAATCGCCCAGTACCGCTGCAAAGTCCATCGCGGCGATCTTCGCGGCATCCTGACTGGGATAGTCCGGATTGGGAAGATAACTCTCAAAGCTCGCTGTCTCGAAGCGACGCGGACTTCGCAATAGGTCGATAGCCGCCAAGGCATCGAAAACCACTTCCCGCTTCGACAACGACTCCAGCTTGACAGACACCCTAACAGACTACGGCGGCTCCCATCCCCTCGCAGCGACAGCGACCAAGAGAGGCTAGTGTGACCTGTGTTGAGACAGCTTTACCCGCTCTGTGCACAAACAGCATCCCTGGAAGAGATCTATCGCCCTGACGCCGTATCGTCGCAGGGAGAAGATGGCCTTTGGCGCGCCAACATGGTCACCAGTCTCAATGGCTCCGTTGAGATCGATGGCGTCTCCAAGAGCCTCTCCGGCCGCGCGGATCGCAAGGCGTTTCACATCATTCGGGCCTTCGCCGACGCGGTATTAATCGGTAGCGGCAACGCCATCAGCGAAGGCTACACCTCGATTCCCGATCAGAGCCCAGCGCTGACAAAGCTCCGGCGCTCGAGGAAGGCTCCGCTTCTGGTGGTCACGACGCGCCACCCAGAGGCGCTCTCGACATCGGCATTGGTGGCCTCGCCTGACCAGGTCATCATAGCTACGTTAGAGTCCAAAGAGTCAGACGCTCTGCAACTGGCCAGTTCCTTCCAGGTCGCCCCGAAGCTCTTATATTGCGGCGTGCAAGATTTCGACTACCGGAAACTCCGAGAGGAACTCGGCCAGCTTGGCTTGGGCCATGTTGTGTGCGAAGGAGGACCCTCTATCCTCGGTCGTCTCGTTGGCGCTGGGGTGCTAGACGAGATATGCCTCAGCGTATCTCCACTTCTCGCCGCGAGCCACCACGGCGGTTTCCTCGGCCAAGACAATGACTTTGCACCCACGCGCTTGCACTTGGCCTCGATCATCGAGGATGACGGCACCTTGCTCTACCGATATCGCATCGCCGCGAAAACTGCGTCGCAGCACGGTAGTTGCCAAAAGTAGTTGGGATATTGGCGCTTGTGAATTTATCTCCTCGACGCAAGAAGGCACTAGACACCCCAGAGCTTGGGCTCGCTCTCCAAAGTGCCTTTCAACTCTTTCCCGCGACCAACTTTACACTTGATCTCGACGCACTTACTCTGTGCTGGCAAGACGGACCCACCCCGGTAGATCTTTGGCGCGCGGCCTCGGATCCTCCCGGATGGCAACTTGAAGTAAGGCCGATGTTTGCAGACTTTAGCGAAGCAACTAAGCCGCACGTGGTTCATGCCGAGCACTTTCATTCTCGCTTACACCTTGCCCACGTCCTGGTCCGTTTCTACGGGAAAAAGACTCGATTGCCGGATCTTGGGCGCGCCAACGACCAGGAAACCATCGAAGCTTTGCTCGCTGTCTTAGACGACGAGGAAGTCTCTCGCTACAGCATCGTCGATGCAATTGCACGCGAGATTGTTGCGGCGACTAGCTCTGCGCCTGGTTCGGCTTTAGGATATCTCGGCAACGCCATCGCGACACTGCGGGAGATCGGGTACGACGCGATGTGGGCGAGAGCATTCGGAGAGATCCACTAATGTCGCCTGGCGAGATGTCCTTCTAGGGTGCAAGCGGTGAGAGCGATACCGCCGCAACCACTGGATCGATACCAAAAGGCAGCACTGCCAAGGTGACGACGTCAACTCCGTTGTCGAAATACTCCTGGATACGCGCCCGACACTCCGCCGGTGTACCACCCACCACCAATTCGTCGACGACTTCTTCTGGTATCGCCGCCACGGCCTCACCTCGGTTGCCCTTGGCCCAAAGATCCCACATCTGTTCCAGCTTCGGTCCTCGGCCGAGCCAACGATGAAATTCGGCATAGACCCCAACGTTGAGATAAGCCGCGATAGCGCGCCTTGCTCCGGCGAGGAAGACCTCGCGATCTGCTCCAGGGGCCACAAACACGCGCGCAACAATCTCTTTGCCTTCCCCGACAAAAGGTGCCACCCGCGAGACGTCTTGGGGAGAGAGCCAGTTGACTATCGCGCCGTCAGACTCGCGACCGGCCATCTTAAGCATCTGTTCACGAAGCGCTGCGACGAGAATGCGCGGTGGCGTTCGAGGTGGGGAGGCGAGACGAAATCCGCTCACAGAAAAGGTGTCGAAGTCGCGGTCAACCTTCTCGCCGGCCAAAGCAAGGCGAAGGAACCTCACCATGTCGCGGGTGCGATAGTACGGGCGCTCAAAAGCTGTGGAGTTCCACTTGGAAACAATCACATCCGATGACGAGCCCACCCCGAGGGTGAATCGGCCTGGGGCAAGTTCGGCAAGCGCAGCGGCTGAAACAGCGAGCGTCGCAGGCCCGCGCGTGAAGGCCGGGACAATCGCCGTTCCGAGATTCATCGCCGGCTCCCACTCGTTGGCGAGCACCAGTGGGGTGAACGCGTCGTATTGGCTCACTTCTGCGCTCCAGACGTCCTGGTAACCGCCCTCACGGAGTCGCGAAATGACGCCCCTCTGGGCGGCCAGACCAGCCGAGTTGATCGGGACTGTAATACCTAGACGAGCCATTTCCCCATGCTATTGCCATATCGGCGCGGTTGTGGGACAAAATGCGACTCGAATTGAAGCGTTCCGAGGAACGCGCCCTCTATTTGACGGCGATCCATCACATTGGCGGCCATGACGCCTTGCTGCACTCCAGCGCCAGATTTGCCAGCACATGCAATAGTTCTCAGCACCCCGGCAAGGCCTTGGCACCCCAAACAAGAGATGAACCTTACCGCCTCAGTCGGTGGGAATCGAAGCGAAGGGAATCAGGCTTCCGTCCGCGCTAATGAAGGCCATCGCAAAGACCGTACTACCACTCGAATTCAGGAGAAAAGAAGCGGGGAACCCACCGGGATTCGAAGTCCTCAAGATGCTTGCCTGATTCTGTCGCGATGCCAACACCAGCCCGGTGCCAGAGTCGGCACTTGGGGCCGCGCTGTTGCTCGCAACACCAGCTGTTTGGTGGTGTAAGTAACGCGTAAGAAGTGCGGTTGCCGAAGCGGACGCCGTGGAATATGCAACCGCCACTCTGTCGTAGTGAATACTGATCGGCGCCTCATAGAGCATCGAGAACCAGCTCGGCCAGCTCTGATTTGCTCCTGGATCCAAGAAAAGGCCATCGCTCGGCCCTAGTGACGACCCCGCCTGGGTAATAAGGGCAGATACGGTGCCGCTCCCTTGTGCCGATAGCGAAAAGAGCGTTCCCACGGGCACTGAGGCGAGGGTCTTAAGGGGAATCGATACTGCAGTCTCCGCAGGGACAACCTCCGAGAAGGACGACTTCGTACCACTCGGGGTCGTCGTAGCGCCAGAGGTGAGCGTGGCTGCGGCGCTGCCCATCTGACCAAGGCTCTGTATCGCCACTTTCACCTTTTGAGCAAGGGAGGAAAAGTTATAAAGGTCCAGGGTGACGCTTTGATTGCTTGTCTGGTCAAGGAGAGGAAAATTATAGTTGTCGAAAGTCTCCGCCATCGCGGGGGCAAAAGAGATACCGCTCGCAGAGGAGTCCGAACGAAGCTCTAGTCCGCCTACTACCACCCTTCCAAGTCGAGTGGTGATCTTTACGGCCATCGGTCGCTGACCTTGTTCCCAATCGAGCAAGTTGACGTTCAAAGATGCTCCAGGAGTCAGCACCATCGCCTGAAGGGGACCTGGCGACTGAGACCCGGAACTAGTAAGGAGGCTCATGTCGACGATGCTGTCAGTGCCGAAAGGATTGTAAACCGACACCACGCCGAGCGACTTGCCCGCCGTGGACAACCCTTCGACGATCCAGCTCGGACCCGGCGACGGTTGGCAAAACTCCTGCGAATATCCATTGGGGCCAGAGATCGCCAACCCCGCCAAACTTGCCCCACCGGCGAAATCTACCGTCACCCCAGTAGCGTTCTTAGCGCTGGCCGAAAGTGGGACCGACCGATCTGCCTTGGCAGCGACCGTCAAAGCGGTGGAACTTACCGTGCCACCGATAGACAACGCCACCTTCGCCTTGAGGATTCGGTCCGAGGTGTTGGTCAAATGCAACACGATGTTCTGAGAAGCAAATTTCGCCATGGCAGGAATCGAACAATACCACGTAGATGAGTCCGACGAAGTAGGTGAAATGCTAAATGCCGGCGCGAAAGCGCCCGGTGTGGAACTTGGCGAACCTGCGATGTTGATCTCCGCAGCCCCAACAAATGCCCCAAGCAAAACAAGTCCCACCGCGAGCCTTCGAACTGCGCCGCGGCTTAGGCGAAGCCCGCTACTCAATCGACGCCTCCGGGAAGGCGCAAACACAAACTATGCCCGCAACGAAATCCGTCAATCACTTCACCCCGACGTGCTTGCGAACGTGAGCGGGCTTCGCTATCGGAGGGAGCCCTGCAGTCCCTTCCCGGATATAACGTTCAGTAGCCAAGAGAACCCTCAACCTCGTGGCGATACGGGAGCTCACAAAAGCGCCAAAGAAGACGAGGTCGAAAAAGAACAGCCAAATAGCGACGACTCCAATGCCTACCAAGAGCGGCGCGATCAAGTCCGAACCCGCAGGTTTCGGCGGACGCGCTACATCGCGGCCCGACACTTGATATCCGGTGACACTTGGATCGGTCAAGACCTGGGTGAGATCTTGCTGTCGAGCAAGCGCCAAGGTGACTTCGGAAATATTGGCATTTTCGCCAGCTTGGGGATAGATAAGATAGCGAACCCCCGCAGCGGCAAGATAGCTGCCCAAGTGAGTCGTCTCGTAATCGGCAGCCCGGGAAAGTCCTTCATCAAGGGCGGTAAAAGTTCCCAAATGAATGGGGGTATAGATATTTTCAAAGCTGACACTGCGGTTGGTAGTCACGGCGATGCCAACCCCAGAGCCAAAGCGCCAGCTCCCCGCTGGTATTGCCGCTGGCGCGCCAATCCAAACCAGCCGAGTCGGACTAACCGTCCCGGGGGTCACCCAATCCATCGCGTTGGAGTATCCAGTCCCTGTTAGTCCCAGGGTACCACTGAGAAAAGAGCCCCCCAGACCCAAGGTTGCCCCCAGCAGTCCGATCACAATGGCCGTAGCCGATATCTGCCGGTAGCCAAAGTTAGCCCGCGGCAAGTCGCGATAAAGGCTGTCCAGCGCATTGGCCACGGCATAAGCCACGAAGGCTCCCATAGCAGGGGCAAAATAGACCAGCGGCAAGGGATCCGACCCGAGCGCACCACCATTGGCGCCAACCATGAAGATAAAGACGATAGACGCCGACACAAGGACGAGCTCAGCGCGAAAACGCCGCACTCCTTTTGCTATCAGCGGGGTCACAAGCAACGACACCAGTGTCAAATAACCCAACGCATTGATGGCTGTACCCGTGCCGTTGGAAAAGCGCAACAGTGCCAGGAGCGACAGGTGGGCGGGGCCCAGCGGGCCAAAAAGCGATGCCAAGGTTGCCCCAGGGGTGAGATAGCCAAGGAACCAGGAGGCGTTAGCAAGAAGGATGATCCCCAATACCCCAAACACGAAGCGAATCTGGCGGGAAAATCCCTTGGCGGTCAATTTTCCAGAGACCGCATAGGCAATGGTAACCGCCAGCGCCATAACCAAGTAAAGCCCAAGAAATCCCGGAGCGAGAGAGGTGGCGACAGCGCCAACAAATGCCGTTCTAAAGAAGGGGCGAAGCTCGAACCTCTTGCCCTCGGTCTGCCCCTCGACGAAGTCGGCTAGGAGTCCGAGCATCCAAGGCGCTGCCGCGAAAGTCACCACACCAAAGAACGATGCCGCCGAGAAGACCGAGACCAAGGAGCCCGTGACCAAGTAGGAAAACATCGCCAGGGTCGAGGAGAGTGGATTATGGAATTTCGCGCCCAAGCGGTACGCACCGAGCAGGCCCGCCGCAATTAGGCCGA
>JAKASN010000070.1 GCA_021819025.1 Actinomycetes bacterium
AACTGGAAAGTCTTCATTCCAGCCAACGCCAAGTACGCTTCGTACTATGCCCAGGCGATCTCGGCAAATGCCGCCGATCCTGCGGCGGCCCGCCTCTGGGAAGAGTTCCTCTACTCTGCGCAAGGACAGAACCTCTGGCTCAAGGGACTCGCCCGGCCGATCCTGCTTCCCGCAATGCAGGCCGCCGGCACCGTGAATGCGACTTATATGGCCGCACTTCCGCCCGTCTCTGGCACGCCGACATTTCCCACCCAGGCGCAGTTGACTGCGGCACAACAGCTCGTGGCAAATCAATGGCCAACCATCACCGGCTAGTACTGGTCAGCTCCGGAGTAGTCATTTGGCTGTAATCAAAAGTGCGAAGGACACATCGCCCGGTGCCCTGGGGGGTCTCGGATCCGAGACCCCCCAGGGCAAAGACGCTGCGCCGTTGCATAAACGGCGCAGGCGCTGGCAAAATGGGCTTGGTGCCGTTCCCTTCTTAGCTTATGTAGGGATTTTTCTACTTATACCTGCCATTTCGGTGGTGACCACCGCGTTTCAAGACGCCCATGGCAAGCCGACGATGGCAAACTTCAACGAAGCCGCCCACGGGATCTATCTTGAAAGCTTCATCACCAGCATCAAGCTTTCGTTTTTCTCCGCGGTTATCGCAGCCATCGTAGGGATATTGGCGGCCTTGGCAGTCACCACTACGAGCAACCGCATTGTTAGGTCCTTGGTAAGTGCAGGATCTGGGGTATTTGCCAACACCGGCGGTGTTCCACTCGCCTTCTCATTCGTCGCCACGGTGGGCAACTTCGGCGTTCTCACCGTCTTTTTGAAGTCGGCCGGCCTCGACATTTATGCCCACGGATTCTCGCTCTACTCGGTGATGGGCCTGACAATTGTTTACCAATACTTTTTAATCCCCCTCATGATCCTGATTATGATTCCACCCATCCAGGCGCTGCGCAAGGAATGGGTGGACGCATCGGAATCCTTGGGCGCCTCAAGACTTCAATTTTGGCGATGGGTCGGGATCCCCCTTCTTATGCCTCCGATACTCGCGGCATTCATCGTCTTATTTACTGACGCTTTCGCTGCATATGCCACCGCCGAGGCTCTCACCTCGGGAACCATTCCACTGGTCCCCATCGAAGTCGGCTCGCTCATCTCGGGCAATGTCCTGGCGGGACAAGCCAACCTTGGCGATGCCCTCGGCGCGGGAATGATCGTAGTGGTTATGATCGCGGGATTGCTCTACGCCTACGTACAAAGGAGGGCATCGAGATGGTTACGCTAGCGCCGAGTATTCCCTCAAAACGCAGTGGCGACACCTCGTCAAACAATATCTTGCGACTCGGCAAGCCATTCCGCTTCGTCGTCCTGATCTTGGTTGGCGCGTTTTTCATTGTACCGATTGCGTCTTCGGCGAAGTTCTCACTTCAGGGAAACAACGGCGCATACACCATATCGGCTTATACGCAACTCTTTCATACCAGTGATTTCTGGGCGAGCTTGTTTCTCTCCTTGAAGGTCGCTATCGGAACGGTCTTTCTGACTTTGCTCCTCCTGATTCCCACGGTGATCTGGGTGCACGTCAAGCAACCGAGACTGAAGCGAATCTTCGAATCGGTTTCGCTATTACCCCTCGTCATTCCGTCGGTGGTAGTGACCCTAGGAGTCATCACCTCTTTCCACAACTTACCGAACATCATCTACGGCACTCCGGTAATTCTCGCACTGGAGTACGTCGTTCTCGCCTTGCCTTATAGCTATCGAACTTTCGATTCAGCGGTACAAAGTATCGACATCAAAACTCTCGTCGATGCCGGGCAATCTCTCGGGGCTGGCTGGATCAAACTCCTCCTCTGGGCCCTTGTTCCAAACCTTCGTGCGGGCATCCTCGGCGCGTCAATCCTGACCTTCGCATTCAGCGTCGGGGAATTCGCTGTCGCGTCTTTGCTGAGTTTCAATACTTTTCCGGTTTTTTTGGTGCTCATTGGGAGAACAGCCGCGAGCCAAGCGGTCGCTCTCTCGCTCATCGCCCTGGTATTCACCTGGATACCGCTCGCCTTTGTGATGATAGCCTTTTCGGGACGGAGCACCCGAAACCGAGGCGCCACGCTCAACACAGCAGAAGTCGACGCGTAGCACTGATGCGGATACGCGATATCAACCCTTGGGCTGGCGTGAGATGCGCAGTGTCGCTGCGCGGGCCGAAGGCCTGTTTCATAACGTGACTTTAGAGAAGCGGAGAAATTACTTCACATGACCGATACGGCCGCAACAAGCAGTACCTTGGCACGTTCTGGGGTCTCGGTAGAAATACGGGGGCTCTCCAGGTACTTCAAGGATGTCGCTGCGCTCAAGTCGCTCAGCCTCAAGGCCGAGCCCGGCGAGTTGATAGTTCTCCTCGGGCCATCGGGCTGCGGCAAGACCACTGCACTCCGCTCGCTCGCCGGGCTCGAAAGACCTGACGAAGGTCAGATCTTTATTGGTTCCAATGACGTCACCGATCTTCCAGCCGCTAAACGCAGTATCGGCATGGTCTTTCAGAGCTATAGCCTTTTCCCCAATATGACCGCCAAGGTCAATGTCGAGTTTGGCCTGCGGGTTATGGGGCTCAAGCCCAAGGAGCGCACACAGCGCGCCGCTGAACTCCTTGAACTCGTCGGCCTTGCCAGCTTGGCTTCGCGGTACCCCCATGAGCTCTCCGGAGGTCAGCAACAACGCGTCGCGCTCGCCCGCGCCTTGGCGGTGAGACCCCAGTTACTACTCTTGGATGAGCCACTCTCAGCCCTAGACGCCAAAGTGAGATCTCAGCTTCGCGAAGAGATACGCAGAATCCAACTCGAACTTGGCATTACCACGTTCTTTGTAACCCATGATCAGGAAGAGGCGCTTGCACTCGCCGATCGCATAGCGGTGATGCATCAAGGGCAGCTTGAGCAGCTCGATACCCCGCTTGCGGTCTATTCGCGCCCCGCAACGGAATTTGTCGCTGAATTCGTCGGTAACGTCAACCGGTTGAAAGGAACGGTAATCGATGCCGAGACCGTTGAGGTCGAGTCGGTGGGTAAAGTGGCATATAGCTCAAGCAGCGGATACCGTGCCGGTACCCGTGTCGACGTTCTCATTCGGCCCGAGTCCCTCGGTGTAGTTCCCGCCACGACCGATGGGTGTACCGTCTTCGCACGAAGCTTTCTTGGGGCTTCGTTGAAGCTCGCACTGCGGGACAAAAACGGCGTTGCAATTACCGTCGAGGTATCAGTCGCCGAGGCAGCTTCTGTGGCAACGGCGGAGGTTGTCACACTATTTAGCCGCGGAGCCGCCCTTCTCGTGAGGCCCGCCTCCTGATCCTCTTTCACACAAGCTACGTCACGCGAAGACCCCCTCGCCAATCACCACCAAGCAACGGCAATCGGCTCGCGGTGGCGGAGGTGCCGCAGTGGCAATGTTGACAAGAGACGTATTCGTATCTCAGCGACTCCATGAAGACCCTGCCTAGCCAGCGTGAACTTTAGCCTGAACTTCCCCCAATAAAAAACGCCACCCTACCCCTGACCTCCCCAAACGTATCATTTCGTGGGAGTCGGTACTGGCTACCGGGGTATCTTGGATCCAATCAGTTCAAAGGCTCGACGCTGGATATCGGTGGGAATCGAGGTCTTGGTGAAGGTGACGTCGGTTCCTGGGATAAGACAGGTATTGCGGGTGAGGGTGTCCAACTCGTCAAAGAGTGTCCGAAGCGAAGTGACGGGCACTCCCTCTTGGTTGACTTTGGCAGCCACCTTGGCTTTAGCCGAGGCCGAGACGTGCTTTTTGGCTACCGGAGATTCATGGGTGGGAACCTCGGTGTCGCGAAAGGTCAGCGGTGCCAGGCGTGATCTGGCGTGATGGAGGAGATGGGCACTCAAGGTGCAGAGAAAGACATGGGCGCGCACCCGGTCCTCCAGGTAATGTCTCACCGGCCTGACATTGACGTCGATGGTCTTGAGGGAGCGAAACGCCCGCTCGACATTGGCGAGGTTCTTATAGGCCTCTACCACCTCAGCTGAGTCGAGTTCTGCTTCATCAACCGTGGTGCGAATGACATAGATCCCATCTAGGGCTGCCTCTTTGGCAACTGACTCCGGGTCTATGCAATAGTCAAAGGAACTCAGCGCGACATCGACCTTGATGTGCTTGGACATTTTGGTTGACGAAAGCGCTGACTCGATCCTTCTCCCGATGGCGGCGGGATCCTTGATCTTCCCGGATGCGACCGAAGCTTTGAGTTTGTCGAGCTTGGCAGATGCCACTTCCAAGAGGTTGGAGCGTTCATGACTTCTTCTTCTGCCGAGTTCGCCGTTCTTGCATACCACCAGGCGCTCACCGGGATAGTCCGGATGAGCGGAGATCTCCATGAGATCGACCTCGTCAAAGAGGCCGAGCTGGATGGATCCTTGTTCAACCAAGGAGCGGATCTGGACAGAACGCAGGGCACTGACATAAAGGTATCCCGGATCGACTTGGTGGAGCTTGTCGATATTGGCTGAAGAGAACATGCCGCGATCACCGACGATGATCACCTTGGTGAGATTATGGGTGGACTTCAAGTCCTCGACGATCTCTGCAAACGAGGCGAGGTCGCTGGTGTTGCCCGGGAACACCTTTACCGCTAGTGGCAGCCCCTCTTTGGTGGCGAGCACTCCGTATTCGATCTGGAGCTTGTGGCGCTTCTTATCCCGTGAATAGCCATAGCGCGAGAGGGGGCACTTGGTTCCCTCCATGTAACTAGATGACAAGTCGTAGAGAAGCATCGAGCCTTTGCCGATATGAGCAGAAACCAGGCGCGATTCGATGGCGCTTTGTTGGTTGAGCAAGTAGTCGAGAGCCTCATAGCAGTCGTCGGCGTCAAAGTCGCCGAGATCCAAGTCACTTGGCAGTGTGGTAGTGGCCAGGTAGTTGACGTGGGCGAGTTTGGACGAGGGCCTGAGGGATTGGGCGATAATCAAAGCCAGAATGAGATCTCGCTTGGGACCCTTGGGACCCAGGGCATCGATAAGACCGCTCGAAGTTGCTAAAGACCTCAGCAATGCGACACTTCCGTGTCGCAAGCTCCTGGTGATCTCGAACTCGCTCCCAGCTTCCACCACCGACTTCTTCGATAGCGCAAGCGAGACCGCCTCGATAGCGGCTAAGGGGAGCTTGGAGATGTTGGAGATCGTTTCGTGCTTTACTTTGCCATTGACCCTAAAGCTGCGCCGCACCAGATAGCTGCAGTACTCCTTCTCTCCTCGTCTGCTCACGATCTTGGAAACATGCATTGCGACATCTTCATTTGGCACAAGCACATACTAACACACTCATAAAGCATAGTCAAGTCAAATTACTGGCTACACTCTGTGGTAAAAATGCACCATTAATGCTGAGAGTGGGCAGAATTCCGAGATTTTGGAAGGGGAAGTTCAGTTTAGCGTGCAAACTTCCGGGCGATACAAGGTACGCGATGGCGAAAATCGCGCTCAGCTGCGATTTCACTTTCTAGAGCTACCACTTCATCCCTGTCCGAGAGAATCAACGCGAACTAAACTCTCTTGGCAGATATCTTCGGCTAACGCTATGGGTTCCTCTGAGATTTCTCAGGGGAGACTGCCGGTAGAAATTTCGTCCCAAAGGAGCACATGTGGCAGACACTCCGGCCTCGCGATCCAGTGACCTCACTCGCCTCAAGAATGAACGTTTCGATG
Source organism: Actinomycetes bacterium (assembly GCA_021819025.1). Taxonomy (GTDB): domain Bacteria; phylum Actinomycetota; class Acidimicrobiia; order Acidimicrobiales; family Acidimicrobiaceae; genus Acidithrix. The sequence continues at coordinate 5,718 of JAKASN010000070.1, forward strand.
TGGCTATTCTTGGCGGAGGAATCACCGGCGCCGGAGCGCTGCTCGAAGCGGCCTCGCGAGGCTATCGGGCCGCACTAATCGACTCGGGAGATTTCGCCTCGGGGACTTCGAGCGCGTCGTCGAAGTTGATCCACGGGGGACTTCGTTACCTCAAACAGGGCGAGGTGGGGCTAGTCTACGAGAACCTCGCAGAGAGATCGTTGCTCTTGCGAAATGCACCAAGCCTGGTCTCCAAGCTCGACTTCGTGATACCGATCCCAAAGCGCCTCGGAGCTATCGACTTCACGTTGCGCCTCTCATACGCCGCTGTTCTATGGGGATATGATCTCACCGGTGGCTACCGGATACGGCAATTTCACAAACGCATCTCCGCCAGCGATGTCAAATCCATGCTGCCACGCCTCGAGGTGAACTCGCTCGCCTCTGCCTTCGTCTATCCCGATGCATGGTGCGACGACGTGAGATTGGTGCTCGCGACGCTGGCCACAGCACGCCGCTATGGAGCGGTCGCCGTGAACTACGTGCAAGCTCAAGAGCTCCTCAAAGATAGCGCGGGCCAGATCCGGGCAGTGGCGGCACGCGGCAAGTATCTGGGGGATCCTGAAGAGTTCGCGGAAGGTTTCCAAATCCAAGCGGGAACAGTTATCAACGCCACCGGAATCGGTGCAGATCGCTTTTTGAGCGATAACTCTTTTACCATCAGGCCCGCAAAAGGCGTCCATATTGTCTTCAGCCAAAAGAGCCTGCCAGCAAAAGTGGCGGCTGTACTGCCAGTACCTTCGGAGAACCGAACTATCTTCGTGCTGCCTTGGGGCGACTATACCTACGTTGGAACGACCGATACCGACCTTGCGGGCGCGGAACTTTCCACCACCTGGGAAGATGTAAATTACCTGCTCAATGCCGTCAACGCCAGCCTCGATACCAAGCTCACCCAAGGCGACATCACCGGGGCCTGGGTCGGGGCACGACCCTTGGTGGCAACACGAAACAACTCGAGCAACCTTTCCGAGCGGACCAAGGATCTATCACGGCGGCACAAGATAATCGTTGACCCAGCGGGGACTATTTCTGTCATCGGTGGGAAACTTACCACCTTTCGCAAAATGGGCGCAGATGCGATCGACGCCCTCGACAAGCGGCTCGGCCTTCGGACAAAGAGTATCTCATCACACCTTTCACTCGAGACTCGCCAAGCCAAGGGATCCTCGAGTCCGCAAGAAGCCGCCCTCTGGAGACGCTATGGCTCCTATGCGGAGCGCGTACTGCCCTACCTTGGCAAAGCGAGTCCAATTACTTCACATGGTTGGAGCATCGACCCAGGGGAGATCACCTACATGGTTCAAGAGGAGGGCGCGCTCTCCTTGACCGATATCCTGCTGCGACGGATCCGAGTCGGCATCTTGGACCAAGTCGCCGCAAAGTCGCTTGCTGAGCCCGTTCTGGCGCAACTTTCGCGAGAACTCTCCTTTACCGCAGCACAAGCGCTGCACTCGATGTCGGAATTTCTCGAGGTCTTGAGGCGAGAAATGCCTGAACCTACCTAAGGGTGGGCCGCCCAACCAACGCCAACGCTCTCCAAGTGTGCCAAATCACCGCCTAGATCGGGCAAAATCTTCCCGGGGCATTGGCGCTTCGGGTTAGTGCGCCAACCTTGAGCTCTCTACGCGGTTTCGGCTCGCCCTAGATACCAGCTGACGGTCTTGCACACGCTGGTCAGATGCCACTTGAAGACTTTTCCCGCGAGGAGGCCGTGTCGGACCTCCCTCCTAAATAATTGCTATGAACCAGAATCTTGCCGAACTGGGGGAAATGGCGCATGACTTCTGGTATCGCAAAGTGGCGGCTTGCGAAAACCGCCTTCGCTCCCGCTGCCCAAATCGAGAGACATTCGTTCGGCTACGAGCATCACCCGATCACCTCTCTTTTGAACTCCCTCGAGGGTAAAAGCAACCCCGTAGCAATCAAGCTTGAACCGAGCGCGCTCTTGAGGGTGAACGGCGGTGACCTTTACCGGATGGCAGAAAAAAAGCACCTCTGTAAAGCCAAATAGATCAAAAAGTCAAACTTTCAGTTTGCGGCAAGTGATAAGGTCTAGACATTATCGGTGGTGCACAAACAACA
>JAKASN010000071.1 GCA_021819025.1 Actinomycetes bacterium
CTTCACACCGGAGAATTACTTCTCCCGCATGTGCCGTTGGGCTTTGTCAGCTGAATGACAAGTTCCTCCTTTCGGAACAGTTAAATCAGGCGACCTCACGTCGCACCCACGCATTAAATTTGGCATAGCCGGAGTTCATTCCTCGGTTCACGTTCCATCTCCGTGTTGGCCACGACGTTCCAACACGGGGTCCCTGGCTAGCAGCAATTATGATTTACCAGGTAACCAACTATCGATGAGGGCGAATGTCAGAGACATACAACGTTGCGGAAGTAGAACTGAAGTGGCAGAAGATCTGGGAGGAATCTGGACTTTACCAGGTTGATCTGGATGACCCTCGGCCCAAGTCCTATGTGCTATGTATGTACCCATACCCCTCGGGTCCGGCACATCAGGGCCATATCAAGAACTACACCTTCGGTGATCTTAACGTTCGGTACCGGACCATGCAGGGCGAGGCAGTGCTCTCGCCGTTCGGGTTCGACTCCTTTGGGCTGCCCGCCGAGAACGCCGCCATCAAGACGAAAATACACCCGCGAGAGTTTACCGAAGCGCGCATCGCGGAACTCAAGTCAAACGTGATGCGGCTCGGGTCTGTTTACGATTGGCGACGAGAAGTACGCAGTCATGACCCCGAGTACATCAAGTGGTCGCAGTTTATCTTCATCAAGCTCTTCCATGCTGGGCTCGCGTACAAGGCCGAGGCGCCAGTGAATTGGTGTCCGGGTTGCCAGACCGTGCTCGTAAACGAGCAAGTTTTGGCCGATGGGACTTGTGAACGATCGGGTGATGTTGTCGTGAAACGCAACCTTTCCCAATGGTTCTTCAAGATAACCGACTACGCAGATGAGTTGCTTGATCGTCTTGACGAGCTGGATTGGCCCGAAAGAGTCAAGACGATGCAAAGAAACTGGATCGGGAGATCCGTGGGTGCCGAGATGGACCTCCACGTTGTAGAAGCACCTGGAGAGGTTATCCGGGTCTTCACGACACGCCCCGACACTGCGTTTGGGATGACCTATGCAGTGATCTCGCCCGAGCATCCGCTCGTTCCCACTGTCGTCACCGAGAAACAAAAGGGCGAGGTCGATTCATTTATCGAATCGATCAAGAACCTTTCCGACCTCGACCGGGTGAGCAGTTCCGAGACTCGACCAAAGCGAGGTGTCTTCACGGGCTCGCACGTGACTAATCCCTTCACGGGCGAGTCGCTTCCTTTGTATATCGCAGATTATGTCCTCATGACCTACGGCACCGGCGCGATTATGGCGGTTCCGGGCGAGGATCAGCGCGACTTCGATTTCGCGCGGGAGTACGGACTGCCTGTGATCCGTACCGTGGCACCTCCGGCCGATTTTACTGGAGAGGCCTACACCGGAACTGGCGAAAAGATCAACTCAGGCTTTCTCAATGGTCTTTCGATTGCCGATGCCAAGGCAGTTGCGATCGATTGGCTCATTCAACGGGGGCTTGGCAAGGCGTCAATCCAGTATCGCCTGCGCGACTGGCTGGTCTCGCGCCAACGTTATTGGGGTTGTCCAATTCCCATTTTGTATTGCGAGGACTGCGGACCGGTGGCGGTTCCTTTCGAAGATCTACCGGTGCTTGCCCCCGACGACGTGGAATTTCTTCCTACCGGAGAGTCGCCGTTGGCCAGGCATGAGGGTTTCTTGCATAGCAGGTGTCCAACCTGCGGGAAGCCGGCCACTCGCGAAACCGACACCATGGATACTTTCGTAGACTCTTCATGGTACTTCCTTCGATTTTGCGACCCCTTTAGCACCGAGGTGCCATTTTCGCAAGAGGCCGTAGCGGCCTGGATGCCGGTCGATCAATATATCGGTGGAATCGAGCATGCGATACTCCACCTTATGTACGCACGCTTTTTTACCAAGGCACTGTCGGATCTAGGATTGGTTCCAGCGGGATTGCGCGAGCCTTTTACGCGATTATTTACCCAGGGAATGATCCGGCTGTCTGGGTCGAAAATGTCCAAATCAAAGGGAAATCTGATCGCTCCCGCACAGTATTTTGATACAGTCGGAGCAGACGCTCTCCGACTCTTTCATCTTTTTGTTGGCCCCCCGGGTGATGATTTTGACTGGACCGGACAGGCCGATGAGATGATAGAAGGGTGTGCGAAGTTTCTCCAGCGCGTCTATCGCGTCGCAATAACTCCAGAACCTAGAGCGGCCTTTATTCCCGATGCAGGTGCTTCGACGGCGTTGCGCAGGGCGACTCACAGAACCATCGAAAAAGTTACCGCGGACTACGATAGGTGGGCATATAATACCGCAGTTGCTTCGCTGATGACCTTAACGAATCAGGTCTATAAGTCGCTTCAATCAGGTGCTGATGATTCGAGTATTTCCGAGGCCGTGGACGCAATCATTAAGCTCCTTGCTCCGATGGCACCCCACATAACCGCAGAAATGTGGTCGCTTCGCCACCGTGGCGAAATACTTCATGCCCTGAGTTGGCCAAGTGTTGATGCATCGCTTCTGGTCTCAGCTACCGAAACAATGGTAATTCAAGTCGCGGGTAAATTCCGAGAGAAAGTGGAAGTTGCCGCAGACATCTCCGAAGCGGAGGCCCTCGAAGTGGCGTTCGAAAGCGCTAAGGTGAGGAACGCGCTAGGCGGTGTCGAGCCCAGCAAAGTCGTTTCGCGCTTACCGCGACTTATCAACTTGATTCCATAGAGAATCTGCTCTCATGCCGAGCCGCATGCGCCTTTGCGAATGCGGCTTGGAGTCTCTCACAACGCTCGTTTTGAGCTTTCCGCGAGAAGGTGAACCTGGTTCGAGTAGTCAGCTACCGCGCTTCGATCGCCGCCACGGGCTCCTTGGAGATAACGGGAGTAGACGCCCTCCAAGATACATGCGAGCTTCCAAAACCCAAAGCTCACGTAATAGTTGATCAACTCTAAGTCGGCGCCCGTGAGCTCGGTATACAAGCGAGCCACGTCAGCCCGACGCGGGAAGCCGTCCATCGCGGTTACTGACGACAGGGGTACGTTTTCATCATCGGGGTCCGTCCAGTAGACAAGTAGTAGTCCGATGTCGGCGAGTGGGTCACCGAGAGTACAAATCTCCCAGTCGAGCACAGCAGCGATGGTACCATCGTCGGCGACCATTGTGTTGTCTAGGCGATAGTCTCCATGGACCACGGTGGCGCGACCTTGGGGAGGGATGCTACCAGAGAGCCGATTGTACATTTCATCCACGAGTGGCACGGAGTCACTGATCTCCTCAGCACTAGAGCGAAACTGCGTGTACCAACGTTTCAGTTGTCGCTCTACGTAGCCCTCCCTCCGTGCGAGGTTACCGAGCCCTATCTCATCGATCTCGTAGTTATGAAGCTTGGCAAGCGTCTCCACAAGCGAGTGGGCGATGTTTGCTCTCGTGTGCGGTGCGGGGAATTTCGCCTCAAGGACGGCAGGATCCTTGAGGATCGAGCCATCCACGAAGCTCATGAGATAGAAGGGGTAGTCGTTTACCGTGGCGTCGTCGCAGATCGCCAAAGGCTGGGCAACCTGATAGCCGGCGGGATAGAGCGCCGAAATGATGCGAAACTCGCGGGTCATGTCATGGGCAGTGGGTAAGACGTGGCTCACCGGGGGCCGCCGCAGCACGATTTTGCTTCCGGCTTTGTCCAATACCGCAAAGGTAAGGTTGGAACGACCTCCTGCGATGAGCTGATACTCAAAGGGTGGAATAAGGTGGGGGAGCTTCGAATGGATCCAATTGCTTACCGCAGGTTCGTTAATGCCTTCCATAGTGGATTGAATCTACTCCAAACTTGGCGATTTATTCTCATAAACCAAGATGCGCAGCCATGGATACCCATCTGGGTATCGCGGTCAAGGGAAGAAGTCGCCGCTACAATGGAAGTGTGGCACCAATTGATGTAACAGACGCAACATTCCAGGCGGAAGTCCTGAATCGAAGTGACGTGGTCCCCGTGGTGGTAGACCTATGGGCACCTTGGTGCGGGCCTTGCCGCACCCTTGGGCCGATCATTGAGAAAGTGGTCGGTGAAACCGAGGGCAAAGTGGTACTAGTCAAGATCAACGTGGACGAAAACCCCCAGTCGGCAGCGGCCTTCAAAGTGCAATCGATACCCGCAGTATATGCATTGCGTGATCACAAAGTGGTGGATGGCTTTATCGGCGCTCAGCCCGAGGCTGCGATCAGGGAGTTCGTCGCTAAGCTCGCCCCAACCAAGACTCCGGTGGACCTGCTTGTCGAGATAGGGGATGAGGCATCTCTTCGTTCGGCCCTCGACCTCGAGCCTGGTCACGTCGGTGCGGTAACCAAGCTGGCGGAGATCCTCATTGATCGCGATGACAACGAAGAGGCGCTCGCCTTGTTAGCGCGGATTCCCGAAACCGAATCGGTTTTGCGACTTGGTGCTCAAGCGAGGTTGAACATGAAGAACCTCACGGTAGGAGAACTCGATATCGAAGCTCGTTTGGACGAGCTGTTGGCAATGGTGAAAGAAGACGAGTTGGCGCGCCAGGAGTACCGAGATCTGCTTGAAATAATGGGGGATCGCGATCAAGCCTTGAAATACCGTCGTGCCCTGGCATCAAGGTTGTTCTAGGAAGCTGTGCTTGGGGCGCTGCGTCCCAATGGTCGTGTCCGTGAGACCAACACGTCGCGACGTCAGTCCCCACTAACGTGCGGCGTAACTTTGAGGATCGAGCCTGGGCAGAATCAACTTTGGAGGCGACGATAGATGCTACGGCTTGGCAAATACCGGTTCGATTTGACACACCGCGGCCTGGTGATGGGAATCCTCAACCGAACCACGGATTCGTTTTTTGACAACGGAAGCTACTTCGAGTTTGATCGGTTCTTGTCCAAGGCCGAAGAGCTGTTCCGCGCAGGCGCAGATATCTTTGATGTCGGTGGGGTTAAAGCGGGCATCGGGCCCGAGGTAACCACAGAAGAGGAGATCGATCGAGTTGTCCCGGCAGTCGGCGCACTGACGGAACGCTTCGACATCCCTGTCTCAGTAGACACTTGGAATCCCGTTGTGCTTGAAGCCGCGCTCGGAGTGGGTGCAGTGCTTGGTAATGACATTAGCGGCTTTGCCAACCGCGACTATCTCGCGGTTGCGGCGCGCTGGAATGCGGCGGTGGTGGCAACTCACATTCGTCTCGCACCACGTATCTTTGATCCCAACCCAACCTATGAAGATGTGCTAAGCACCGTACGAGACTTTCTTCAAGAGCGCATCGAGTGGGCTCTGCAGGCTGGAGTCGCAGCAGATTCGATCATCACCGATGCTGGCCTGGACCTGGGAAAAACTACCGAGCAATCATTGCAGCTCCTGAGACATTCCGACGAGATCGCATCTTTGGGCTACCCTTTATTGCTCGCGGCGTCCAACAAGGACTTCATCGGGGGGCACCTCGGACTTGAGCTGAATGATCGTCGCGAAGCATCTATTTCGGCCGCCTTGGTCGCCTACATGGGCGGCGCGAGAATCTTTCGCGTACACGACGTGAAAGGTACGCGGCGTGCCTTGGCGATTTGTGCCGAGATCTCTTCGCGGGCGCAACCTTCGTGAACAGGTCTGGCTATTTGTCGATTTGCCGACGGTGAACCAGGTGGGAAGCACGCCAACGCAGATTTATCTATTGAGAGGCGACGAGCCCCGCGTCGTAATCGATGCCGAGGCGAGTCTCATAACGGAGTTGCGTAGCCAAGGCGAAGTGGATGTGAGTGTCTATGATGCCGAGAGCGTCCAGGGTGCTGAAGTCTGTACCGCCTTAGAGCAGATGCATATGTTCGTCGACGTCGCCGCAGTGTGTCTTCGTGGGGTGGACAAGCTGTCGGAAGAAGCCGCTAGCGCCATTGCCGACTACCTCGTGGAGCGCAACAAAGTTCACCAGGTTGGAAACCTCTTGGTGATGTCGACGTACTCTGGCCGAATTAGCCAAAAGCTTGTCAAAATCGCCTCCGAACTTGGCGAGGTAAGAGACCTCAAACTTGCGAACGATGCGATTCGCAAAGAGTTTCTTTCTGAGACCTTGGCGATGTCGCCGCTGCATTTTTCCTCAGATGCCCTCACTCGCTTGCGGGAGCACCTTGGGGAGGACGTGGCAAGAGTGAGAAGCTTGCTTGAGATTCTCGAGTCGCGATTCGAGCCGAACTATCGCATCAGCGCCGACGACCTTGAGCCTTATCTGATCCGTCCCGGATCCCAACCCCTCTATCAGCTCACCAACTTGATCGAAAGCAGCAGATCCAATTCTGAGGTCGAAGCGCTCGCTCTGCTGCGACGTTTTACCCAGGACCTCGATATCCATCCGCTGGTTATCTCGGCCGTTGTCTCACGAAGGATGATAGAGATCGTCTCCGTAGCAGATCCGGCTATTACAAGCGTGGATGCGCTCAACGCACGGCTCGAGGAGTTCGGAATCAAAAAGAAAGTCCCCTTTGCTGCGAAAAAGCTTCTTGAAGCGGCGCGAAAGCTCGATTATCCCTCCGCAGTGAAGGTTCTCGCGTGGTGCGCCGAAGCCGAGGGCCGTATCAAAGGACTGGACGGGGTACCCGAGGACTTTGCCATTGAGTTACTCGTGGCTCGTCTCGCCAATCTTTTCGCACGTAGGGCAAAGGCGGTGTTGCAGGAGGTGAACTAGAGCGCGAGATTCAGTGCCTTGGCCGAAGCGCCTCCGACGGATTTCGCGCAGCTTCTACGGCGCCGGCGATATCGCCCAACCAGGGAAGCGCTGTGGCAAAAGTAGCGTAGAGGCAGGTTGCGGAGAGGGAGAATCATCGATGCTGATGTGGCGATGGCGGATGCGATAGCCCTTGTCCTAGAAGGCGCTGCCCCAATCACGAGCCAGAATCGGCCCGAGCCCAAGAATGGCCACGCTGCCGCGATGGGAGCCGAGATATGTGCGGTGTTTGACGAGACCGGCCCCATATCCGGGCGGTGAATTGTTATCGGTGCGCGCTGAGTGTGGCGTGCTGGTGCCGATCTTTCTGGAGGAGGAGGAACCTTAGGCGTTTAACCGGCGAGAACGAGAGGCTTCGCGTGAGGGCATAGGCATGCTCATCTTCGGGCTCGTCGCATCAAAGAAGCCCACCGTCGCCGCGATTTCTGGCGCCGCATGGGATGTTGGCGCTGGACTTTCGCATCGCCTCGACGAGCTCTCACGCTGGCTTTTCGCTTCGCGCGCCGCGACGCCTGGCAGAGGCTGCCTCAAGCTCGTTCTTGCCCCCATTATTTAGCTGCCAAATGGGTTGGATAGGCTCTGGGTGGCGTGCCTTTTCCTCCGCCGAAGCGCTGAGTGGCTGGACTGTCTCTGGGGTACGACAAGGCGCTGCCTTGATTGAGGCATGTGCTCTCGACGGTGGCCAAGGTTACCGGCGGCCGCACCGCTCTCGGTCGCCATGGTAGGCACCATATGGCGGAAATGGCTCTCCCTACGATATCCAAGGATGCTCACCTATGCGATTCCCCAGATATGTTCATGCATTTGCAGCCCCGAGGCGGATTCCGAGCGATCTCGGTGATTGTCCACCAGCGATCGGGGGTGTTTAAAGATACCGTTTGTGAAAACTGTCCCGACCTCGTCGAGGTGTGACAGGTGAAGGGTGATCTTTTGTCTCACAGAATGGAATAGTTCAGCCAGCCTCTGAGGCTTCCATCGCGAGAAATACCTCGACGAGATCTCCGTCAAATTGCCGTCCTCGGTTGTCGAGAAGGTAGTTCCTAGCGTCTTCATTGGTGATGGGGACAGGTCGATAAGTACGTGGATTCGTGGCCGCATCGTAGACGTCGGCGATAGCGATGAT
>JAKASN010000072.1 GCA_021819025.1 Actinomycetes bacterium
TGGGATCTCGATGTCATGTTTCAAGTCGCGCATCGCAGCCATTGTCGCTCCTTTTGGAAAAATCCCTACTCGAGGGAGCGCACCGGTCCAGTCAACTTCGTGGGAACTGCCACGGAGCTCTTTGCGGAGAGATCGGACGGGGTGTTTCCCATGAACTGAAGTCGTGCCGAGACCGTACCGATGAAGGCATCTCGCGGCGGCACCTCCTCGGTCATCGCTGGCGGCCCCTTCCTCATCTTGGTCGAAGAATGATCCAACGGGAGTCTTAGCAAGGTAGTCGAATCCAGTTCTGTGGCGTTGGAAGGTCGCAACTTCGAAGATCGACCCTCCTCGAAACGCTCGATGAGAGCGTCCATGGCGGTGACCTTTTCAGCCAGCTCGACAACCTCGATGGGAACCCCGTAAACGACCACCGACCGGTAGTTCATGGAGTGATTGAATGCGATCGACGCATAGACGAGTCCATCGAGGATTGCTACTTCGAAGCAGGCGGGCTTACCTCTTGCCTGGGTGAATGCTCGATTCTTTTTTGCGCCATGAAGATATATGTTGTTAGCGATGCGCACGAAGGTAGTAGGGATGATGGTGGGAAAGTCGGCGACAATAGTCGAGAGGTGGCCGATGAGCGCTTCGTCGAGGATCGCCGCGGTGGCGTCAGAGTCGAAAACAGCTCGTTCAAAGTGCCGCTTTAGCTGCGTCGAAGGCGGGTGCGTCACTCGTTGGTCAACATCGGTGGTATCCCTCATCTCTCCATACTCCCATGACTTTTATGATTTGCGGGCGCCCTTGGCGATAAGCGCGCCCCATAGCTTTGAAGTTCAAGCTAGCGCTATAGATGACGATGGCCTCCATCGGTCGAAACAGGGAGCAGGGACGCTCAGTGGCGATAGTGGGCACTTCAGTGGTCTCGGTTTTTCCAAGTGCACCAATGAGGAGACTTCGGCGATGACTCAGTGCTACTGGCGGAGTTACCAATTGCGGCGAACGACACTTTTAGAGTCGATATCTTCCTTAGCACGAGAGATTTGTGAGGATTAACATTGCGTTATACCTGGTTGCACATCGAGGATGAGAAACCCAGGGTAATCTCGGAATTTGACGCCGAGGTCGCTCCAACCTTCACCTTTTCCGACATCGCGGCCAGATACACCGCAGGTGGCATGGTGGCGATCCCCACCGACACGGTATATGGTCTAAGCGCGGCGGTAGGCACTGAGGGTGTCGTGGCGATCTTCTCGGCTAAAGGTCGACCAGCTGAGGTTGCCCTTCCGGTTCTTGTCTCGGGCCTAGATATGGCCCTTGGGCTGATGCGAAAAGAAAACGAATCGGAGTTGGCGCGACTCAGGTGTCTTTCGGACGCCTTCTGGCCAGGAGCCTTGACGATTGTTCTCTCCCGCGCCACGCATCTAGATTTTGATATCGGAGGCCTCGGTAGCGAAACGATTGGATTGCGCTTTCCGCGGAGTCCGCTGCTGGCGAGTATAATTTCCGCGGTTGGTCCGATCGTCGCGACCTCGGCAAATCGGCATCGACACCCCCCCATTGAATCGGTAGGAGAGTTTTTTCACCGCAGGAATTTGCCCCTCCTCGGCTTGATGCGAGGAATGCTCCAGGATAAGCGGGTCGGCTCCAGGATATCTTCCACGGTCGTGGATATAACTGGCGCGGAGCCAAAGATTTTGCGGCGTGGGCAGATCACCGAAGCCGATGTTCTCTCTGCGCTCGCCCAAAGGGGACTCGCCTCCCGCTTGAGTTAGCGGGTAAGTAATTCAGTTTCATCAGCCGCGGCCAGGAGCGAGCGACGAAGAAGTTAAAGGTCGTGCCGTGAAGAGATCTCCCTCATCGAGTGAGTTGAGGGCTTCTCAACGAGAGTCTCACGTATTGATCGGTGCTCGGAAGATGCTGTAGCCTGGCTAAATGACGGAATTGGTGCATCTCGGGGCCACGAACTCCTTGACAGATGTTGAAGGAATTTCTGTAGGACACTTCGAGCGTCTCGATGCGCCGTGGCGCACCGGAGCCACGGTAGTGGTCTTTGATCGACCAAGCGTTGCTGCGGTGGAGGTACGTGGCGGAGGTCCTGGTACGCGTGAGACCGACGTTTTGGCTCATGGTGGTGCCAACAGTGGAATCGACGCATTAGCCTTCGCGGGGTCAAGTGCATATGGGCTGGACGTCGCCGGTGGAGTGATGCGCGCCATGCAACGTGATGGGCGAGGTCTTCGCGTGGGTCCGCGTGACGATGATATCGTTCCGATTGTGCCCGGGGCCATCATCTTTGACCTTGGTAGAGGGGGAAGCTCTCGCGCTACCGCGGACTCTTCCTTCGGTGAAGCTGCCTACGCCGCGACGTCGCTTGGCGCGGTGCCCCAAGGAAGCGTGGGGGCCGGCGTGGGGGCGCAATGTGGTGGCGTGGCTGGTGGGGTTGGCAGTGCCTCAGCGATCTCGAGCTCTGGCGCAATGGTTGCTGCCCTTGTGGTAGTGAACTCTTTCGGCTCGGCATTTAACCCCAAGAGCGGCCTGCCGTGGGGGGTGGAATTTGAACTCGACGGAGAGTTTGAAGACTATCTCTTGCGGCGCGACGCGAAGTTCTCCGCGCCCTCGCGACGCCCGATATCCACGCTCAATACCGTGGTAGGAGTAGTGGCCTCCAATCTCGCCCTAACGTCAAATGAATGCAAAAGGATGGCGGTCGTTGCCCACGATGGCTTGGCGCGATCGGTGCGACCCGCGCACACCTTCTTTGACGGCGATACCTTTTTCGCGGCGTCCACCGGGAGGAAAGATCTCCTCGCCGCTGAGGGACTCGAGAGGCTTCTTGCCCTGAGCGAAGTCTTTGAGTTGGCTTCGGAGGCCGTTGCCCGCGCGATCGTGCATGGAATAGGTCAAGCTAGGGCTTTCGACGGTGTGCCGGCGTGGTGCCTTCCGAAAACCTGAGGTGTACTATCGGACTTCGTCTAGCCTTCGCCGCTTGGTTCGTGCACAATTTTGGATCGAGCGATGAACTTCATATTCCCGCACGTGAGACGCGGAGATTTCGCTCGACGCGCGACAATTCGAAGAAGGCATGTGGTGTTGGGAGCCGGTAAAAGGCCCGTGGGCCGATACCGAGACTAAAGTGAATGGGACGGTTCTCGAGCGATAGGCGGTTCAGTTCATGAGCTACAGCGTTGAAGACTTTTATCCAACTGTGGCGGAAGTGGATCCCGAACTGGCAGGGATCCTCTCGCTTGAGCTGGAGCGTCAATCCTCCACATTGCAACTCATCGCCTCGGAGAACTTCACCTCCAAGGCGGTTCTAGAAGCCACCGGTTCAATTCTCACCAACAAGTATGCCGAGGGATATCCGTCAAAACGCTATTACGGGGGCAACATTTATGTAGATCGCGTGGAGGATCTAGCGCGCGACCGTCTCAAGGCACTATTCAACGCCGAGCACGTCAATGTTCAGCCCCACGCTGGGGCTAATGCTAATGCAGCCGCCTACTTGGCTCTTTTGAAGCCGGGTGATACCGTGATGGCAATGCGCCTTGACCAAGGTGGCCACTTGACCCACGGCTCTCCCGTCAACTTTTCCGGGCAGTACTACCGCTTCGTCTCCTACGGGGTGACCCCGGCCGACGGCGACAAAGGTGAGCGCATCGACCTCAATCAGATGGAGGAGCTTGCGAAAGCTGAGAGGCCCAAACTTATTGTGGTGGGCGCCACCGCATATCCGAGAGTTATCGAGATTGCTGCGATACGTTCGATAGCTGATCAGATCGGCGCCGCACTGATGTTCGACGCCGCCCATGTGGCGGGTTTAATCGCAGCCGGCGTGTACCCGAATCCCTTGGGCTCCTCGGAGTCGGGGAGAAACCTCGGTGCGGACGTTATGACCTTCACCACGCACAAGACCTTGCGCGGGCCCCGCGGGGGGGCGATCACCTCGACATCGCACTACGCCCAGGCTATCGACAAAGCAGTCTTTCCCGGACTTCAAGGCGGACCCCTTGAGCATGTCATTGCTGCCAAGGCGGTGGCCTTTTTGGAGGCTTCCCAGCCATCATTTGCCGAGTATCAGTCTCAGGTGGTCGCTAATGCCAAGTTGCTTGCCAAGTCACTTGAGATCGAGGGCTTCCGCATCGTTTCGGGGGGAACCGATACCCATTTGGTCCTGGTAGACCTTACGCGGTTTGATCCGGAACTCTCGGGTAAAGAAGCGCAAGAAGTACTTGATCGTGCCGGGATAACTTGCAACCGCAACCAGATTCCCCACGACGGTCGCTCGCCTTTTGTGACTAGCGGTCTCCGTTTTGGTACCCCAGCTATGACTACGGCAGGAATGGGAGAACCCGAGATGTCTCAAGTCGCCAAACTAATCGGCAAGGCATTGCGAAATCGCACCAACGATGAGAAGCTGGAGTCGATTCGCCAGGAAGTTGCCACCCTATGCTCTAAGTTTCCACCGCCACCCTTCGCCTAAATTCAAAGCTGACACAAAGATGAACCGATGAGCGGCTATTTAGCGATTTTTGCCATTGCGGCGATAGCGACCTACCTGCTCATTTTCCCAGTTTTGAAGATCGCCGCTCGAATTGGGGCGGTTGTTCAACCTGATGCGCGCCGCGTGCATGATCGCCCGACCGCGACGATTGGTGGCGTCGCAATGGTGGGAGGGTTTCTCCTTGCCATGTTGGTGGCCTATTTCATGCCGCAGTTTCACTCGGTCTTTCACACTTCGAGTGAGTCGATTGGAATCATCCTTGCCGCGCTGGTAATGGCTGGCGTCGGCTTGATCGATGACTTGAAGGATGTATCTGCACCCGCTAAAGTGGCAGGTCAGGTCCTCTCGGCAAGCCTTTTGACGTTTTTTGGCGCCACGATGTTTTATTTTCGCGTTCCATTTGCCGGAGTCGTGGTTCTGGCACCGTCGATCGTTCCCCTTCTGACTGCGCTTTGGGTGGTTGCAATGGCCAACGCCATCAATCTCATCGATGGCCTAGATGGGTTGGCATCTGGAATCGTCGGGATAGCTTCACTGGCCTTTTTCATTTACGCCGACAAACTTGTGGGACTGGGGGCTCTGTCATCAAATTCGATTGGCCCGTTGGTGGCCATCGTTGCTGCGGCGGTATGCGTGGGATTTCTTCCGCATAACTTCCATCCCGCTAGAATTTTCATGGGGGATACCGGAGCACTATTTCTCGGACTGCTTTTGGCAGCGTCAACCTCGGTGGTAGGAGGGCGAACCAGTGACGTCTCCGGCGAGACCTTTTTCTTTTTTGCCCCCCTGTTTATTCCCTTTGTGATTCTCGGTGTACCAATGACAGACATGGTTTTTGCGATAATACGCCGAACTGCAAAGCGCACCAGTGTTTCCACTCCAGATAAGGCGCACTTGCACCACCGCCTTTTGGAGATGGGGCATGGGCATCGCCGCAGCGTTCTGATCCTGTGGGCTTGGACAGTAGTGCTTTCGGGATTTGTGCTGGTGCCGCTCTTTACCAACCAGGGCAATGCCTTTATTCCGATCGGGCTGGGCGCTCTGGCGGTCTTTCTCATCACACTCTTTCATCCTGCGATAAGAAGCCGAACCCTGGCACGGCCAGTACCGAAACTTAAGAGCAAATTTGCCTGGCTAAAGGCAATTCCGGTGCGGGGCCAGCACTTTCGGGGCCATCAATGAGGTCCATGAACAATTTTGCATCGCCATTACCGTTTGATATTATGCCTGGTGCTCCTGGCAACCTCCGGTCGCCGAGGGCAAGAAATCCGGAGACTTCATTTGGCAAATGAGAATCCACGGGGTATTTCGCGCTTCGTCAAATTTATGATCGGGAAAGATCATCTGCCCAAGGTCGAGCACGCCGATCTCGACATCTCAAGCGGCCGTGAAAGGGACAATACCAACGGGGAAGCCCTCACCTCGGTCATCGAGGTGGTACTCACGCCGGTGATCTTTTTTGGAATCGGCTTTCTCGTCGACCGACACTTTCATACCGTCCCAGTCTTTTCCCTTGTAGGTGTGTTGTTTGGAGCGGTTGGTTCGACCTTGAAGCTCTACTACTCCGTTATAGTTCAACGGGACAAACCAATTGGCAATGTCGGCCGGGGGTCGGCTAGCATAGACATTCGGTCGGGCGCAGAGCCGCTAACACTTGATGACAGTTCCCGGTCACTCCTCAGTGGCAATCTGGAGGTTTCCGAGGAACTGAGGTCAATGGCGTCGCGGCTCGATGCGCAGTCGGCGTTGCCTGATGAGCCCGATGACTGCGATGGAATCATTTGAGTAATTGGTACGGTCCTTTCCGGGGCCAATGAGTCGGTAGTTGATCTTCACAGTTAGGATTTTTGTGACTAGCCCAGACAATGGCGTCGATGCGGTTGAAGCGCGTATGAGCAGGCACATGCTGGCTCTCGGTGTCCCGCTTGGGTTTCTCGCGGTAGTTCTTTCCACCGCTATCGGGGGCTCGGCGGGCTTTTGGTCATCGCTCGTGGCCGCAGCGATCGTGCTTGGCAACCTCGGCGTCGTCGGCCACGTGATCTCAAGAGCATCGGCGAATTCTGCGGTAGCTGCCATGGTCACCGCGCTGGCGAGTTTTTTTGTTGTTCTCGCTGCCCTTACCCTCTTTGTTGTGTTGTTTCACGGTGCAAGGTGGATGAATCTGCGCATCTTCGGGATTAGCATGATTGCGCTGCATCTTGTCCTGGTTGGAGTCGAAGCGAGAAAAGTTTCGGGCCGCTTGGCGTTTTCAGGCTTCTATCCGACCAAAAAGGAGTTGAACTAGATTTGCAATACCTGGCCATCAACTTTCCGCCAATCTCTGAGGTATTGAATTGGAAACCCATTCTCTTTGGGGGTACCTCGATTGCGTTCAACAAGATTGCCGTCATTACACTTTTGGCGGCGCTTATGACCTTGTTGCTCTTCCGGATTGCGGGACGCCAGAACAAGCTGGTCCCCACCGGTGTCCAGAATCTGGTCGAAGCGGCGATGGACTTCGTCGATAACTCGATAATCCATGACTCTATGGGACCTGCCGGTGCGCCATGGGCGCCTTATCTCACTGGGCTTTTCTTCTTTATCCTCTTTTCCAACCTTTTTGAGGTCATTCCGTTTTTTCAAATGCCCGCCACAGCTCGAATGGCGGTACCAGCGCCACTCGCCCTTGCCGTTTGGGTGACTTTTATTGTGGTGGGAGTCAAGAAACAGGGGTTGAGGTACTTCAGAAATAGCGTGGTTCCCAGCGGTGTTCCAAGCGCTGTGTTGATCATCCTCGTACCCATCGAGATCCTCTCGACATTTTTCGTGAGGCCCTTCGCACTCGCAATCCGGCTCTTTGGCAACATGCTTGCCGGGCACCTTCTTTTAATAACCTTCACGGTTCTTTCCGAGGCCCTCTTCGTGAAGAGTGTCGGGTTGGTATTGCTGCCGTTGCCCTTCGCGATGCTGACCGCCCTCACCGGTTACGAGATCTTCGTAGCTGCCCTTCAAGCATTCATATTTACCACCCTCACTGCGGTGTATATCGGCGACTCACTACAGGCCCAAGGTGCCCATTGAAAGAGCTTGCTGGGATCGCGTGCTTAATGAGTCACGAAAGGCCTCGTGGAGGAGGTGCCTGGTTTCCAAGACGATCTTGTTAGTGACAGAAGAGTTAGTTGTGGGTAGTTTTTCGTAGCTGAGGATACCCTTTTTGACGAGCTGACTCTCACGAAAAATGCCTGCAATCGAGCAAATGGGTTCGAAG
>JAKASN010000073.1 GCA_021819025.1 Actinomycetes bacterium
CGCCGCAGGTGAACGGCCCGAAGACCGTCGAGGTTATCAAGACGGAGGAGAAGGGCTCCGATGTCAACCTCGCGGCATACCTTCTTATGGACGCATTCGAGAAGGACTGCGATACTGCGGTGGTGATTTCGAACGACGGAGACCTCAAAGAGCCGCTGCGCATGGCGCGAGACCTCTTGAGGGTCAAAGTCGGTGTCGTCAACCCTCATATCGACGGGAACCGCAGTAAAGCACTTGCGCAATATGCGGACTTCTACAAAGTGGTGAGAAAGACCGCTCTAGCCAGGGCACAGTTCCCACCAGAAATGACAGACGACCGCGGAATCTTCCATAAGCCACCGAGCTGGTAGACGCAGAGAGCCGCCATTCGGGCGGCTCTCGCACCTAACCGACGTAGCGGTTAGGGGGATATTTAGATGATAGCGGTTTCACGCAGCTATGTCAACAAAGGAGTAAAGTCGCTGTCCGCTCGGATGCTGAATCTCGTCGCATTGGAGCTGGCTTGCTCTTGTAGACCGCTTTCTTGGCTATCTCCTCTCTTTCTTCATCCCCTCGCATACCTCGCAAAGAGTGAGAATCCGAAACAGATCCTGGCGCAACTCGACATGGATCTCAGTACCGCAGCGTTCGCAGGTCTTGGCAGCCCTCGCCTCAGCCTCTTGCACCACTTCATCCATCTGCCGTTCCACATCGTCGCTGACCATCCCGCTCTGTTGGTAGTAGTACCGCAGTCCGCCGAACTT
Source organism: Actinomycetes bacterium (assembly GCA_021819025.1). Lineage (GTDB taxonomy): Bacteria > Actinomycetota > Acidimicrobiia > Acidimicrobiales > Acidimicrobiaceae > Acidithrix. Next base: position 744 of record JAKASN010000073.1, read on the forward strand.
TTCCTTGACCTGGTGCACCACATAAACAGGGTCCAGTTCTGCCAGCCGTTGATCGGTATCTATGATGATCGGGTACCAGCCCCTGTCACAACTGATCCACCTCCCCCAGCCGTCTGGAATCCGCATCATGATCGCAACCAGCCCATCGGCATATTCCCCTGCGTCGTCCGGGACGTGGAATCGATCCAGCTCCGCTTTGTGCTCATCCATCATTCTCTCCCTCCTAACACCTACGAAGATGCTTTTGATCTTGCCTTTGCGCACCCACGGAACTTACGCCGCGATCAGCGAGGCGCTCGGTCGTGAATCGCAGCGGCGATAGCAAGCGTGGCGTATACCAGCGCCCGCGATGTATAAAGAGTGGCGTTACCTTCGTCGTTATTTTGGCTCTAGCGCATGTACTCTTCTGCTTGTTCTGCGTATTCTTCTGTAGTTTCCACTCGTCCTCCTGTTGTTTTCCGTACTAGTTATGTATGCACCCCAAACAGACCCGATAGCCCCTCACCGATACGGCCTCAAAACGCCTCTTCGCCCGCATCGCCGAATCCGAGAATCGACCTCCGCGAACATGCGTTTCATCAGACTGCAAAGGTGTGGGAGCCAATCGCCCCTTCCCTAACCCCCGAGCGCCGCCTCCACATCCGCGATCCCCTCATCCCCCCGAATGCCTCAAGCCCGCCACCCCAGCCCCGCCACGCCGACTTTCCCGCTGGGTCACAGCTTGGCTCATAGATCAATCCCTGGGCATCCCGCACCTTGTCGTATCCTTTCATCAGAGCGTTTCTGAGATCCTCTTCTGCAGGGCCCGAGAGATCATCCATCGGATCCCTCGGCACCCGTTTGGTGGTTCCGCCGCCCCGGAGCCTCGCGAGATGTGATCTCGGTGCATACATGTGAAGTGAATAGTGAAACCGCATTGTAACGAGAAGGACGGTCACTTATGTGGAAGCACGCACCCCGCAAAAGCAATCGCAACACGGCAAACACGGAAGACAGGGCCAGGATGCTGGCGGACGACATATTCAAGCACCTGTACCCCACCGGAAAGAATACGCTTCCAGAAATGATGCGCGAAATCTGGCATAAATGGCTTACTATAGGCATATACACCCGCTCGGCCGCGGTCGACAATATAGCGGGCGGCGCTGGTACTTATAGCGAGGTCATGCCGATGTTCGATGCACTTCAAATTGCAAAGTGGTTTCTTGCCTGGGCGGAAACCGACGAGTCGGATGAGGCCGAGATCACCAACCTCAAGCTTCAGAAGCTGTTGTACTATGCGCAGGGTCATTACCTAGCGAAGAACGGTACGCGCCTCTTCGTCGACGAGTTACAGGCTTGGAGCCACGGCCCCGTAGTCCCGCTTGTGTATCGCTACTTTAAGCAATTCGGATCTGGGCCGCTGAAGTTTGCGGAGGACGAAGAGTTCTCTTGGGCTGACATCGACGATCACACCACACAATTCCTGATCGATATCTGGGACACCTACGGCGGGATCGCTGCGTGGAAACTACGCAACATGACTCACGGCGAACGGCCTTGGGCTGACGCATTCGACCGTGATCAGCGTAATGTAGTAATTGCCACGGAGGCACTGAAGCGCCACTTCGAATCGCTCGAAAATGGCAAAGGATAAATCAAAGGATCGGCCCAGCCGTACCCGTGAAAATCAGCTTCCCGCGCCTAGCGCTCCCCGGAATTTTGATGAAGCGACGCCAAAGTTCTGCCTAGCCCACCTTGCCCCATCCTTTGGTATTGTCGACCTGCCTGAAGACCGTCAGCGAAGCGAATTTGCAAAGTCAATTGAGCGACTGTCCAAGATGACCTGGAGGCAGATAAGGCTTGCATACAAGCACGGTAATGGATCGGAGCCGTTACCCAAAAACCAAATTCTGCGCAACATTCCCGAACGTTTCGCGGACCAGGAGAAATTCGTTGTGCTTAGATACGACGGCAACTTACCCATGGTAGGCGTTCGCATTGAAGACACTTTCCATGTCATATGGGTTGAGGCAGCATTTGGTGACGTGTACGATCACGGTAGCAAGTAACCGTCGGTAGAGTCAGCGGTTTTGTAGGTGCGATGACGCTCCCTCACCCATGCCAAAACTGTTCTCGCCTTATTCGCGGACGCCAAAAATGCGCGCGGTGCGGCTACGGGGGAACAACCACCGCTGAACGCTTCGGCAAATCATGGTCGGCATTCCCGCACCAAATAATTTCCGAGGAACAAGTTTGCAGACGGTGTGGGCACTGCGGATCCACGAACAACCCGTTGACCTGCGATCCCGTTGTGCCACGAACCCTCATACCGCCCATCAAGGGTCTGCGAAGCGTGCATTTATATTGCACGTACTCCGCTCGCAGAACTACGGTCGGCCCAAGCCGATGACGATACCCATGTGGTACGCGCCCGGCCCAAGCGCTGCGAGCGGAGGCAAATAGCCCGACGGGGGAGTGGTGCTCATGTACGACGCGGACATCATCGAAAAGCTCTATCAATCCGACCTCGCCGGCGCAGCCATCGGCGAACGCCCCGACGGTCTCGCGATCATCCTCATCGCAGCGATGAGCATGTCTGCGGCCCACCCGCCCGTGCTTCTCTTCCGCTCGGCCCTGCATCAGATGAACCTGGCTTCGACGGCCATGCCGACGATGGCAGCTTCCTTTGCGCCTCCCACTGGTCGAGACCCCCGCCGCTAAGCTGCCTCTGCCACAGCACGCACGTGATGCAGAACCGTGCCATCGATGCGCTTGCTTGTTTCAACGTATCAACTGGAGCCGGGGACTCCGCGCTCTTGTACGAGGTTGTCACGTGCATTCAACGCACGTGAGAGCGCCAGATTCAGTGCCGAGTTGCTATGTCCGATTTCCGCTAGTACATGATGAGGTCATGTACTACAATTCATCGATGCTCAACAATCACGACCTCTGCTACCAGGCCACACAGAGCAAGGACGCCCGTTTCGACGGATGGTTCTTCGTTGGGGTCATCTCCACGGGGATCTACTGCCGTCCGAGTTGCCCTGCGCGAACTCCCAAGCGAGAAAACGTTCAATTCCACGCTTCGGCCGCTTCGGCCCAGCAGGCAGGACTACGCGCCTGTATGCGGTGTCGACCCGACGCCACACCCGGTTCGCCGGAGTGGAACGTACGCGCTGACGTCGTAGCGCGAGCCATGCGGCTCATCCGCGACGGCACCGTTGATCGTGAAGGCGTCGAGGGCCTGGCCCGCCGCCTGAACTACAGCGTGCGCCAGCTCAATCGCGTCATCACCGCAGAAGTCGGCACCGGACCCCTGGCGCTGGCTCGAGCTCAGCGCAGCCAGACCGCTCGCATCTTGCTCGAGACCACTGACTTACCAATTGCCCGCATTGCCTTTGCCTCGGGGTTCAACAGTATTCGCCAATGCAATGAGACGGTCCAAAAGGTATTTGCCAGCACCCCCACCGGACTGCGGTCGCGAGTGGCAATGAGCGCGTCTAAATTCCAACAGAATTGGAATACCCAGGGGATCCTACTTCGCCTGGCAGGTCGACGTCCATTCGACTCCGAGTCAGTTCTGCAGTTTCTCGCAGTGCGTGCCGTGGCGGGTATCGAGGCAGTCAATGAATCGAGTTACCATCGCAGCCTGCGCCTCCCTCACGGATACGGTGTCGTCGGTCTGACCCCGAGCGAACCTAGTCGTCAAGGGCCAGTCTTCATCGACGCGGAACTGCACCTCTCGGACCTGCGCGATCTGACAACTGCGGTGTCGCGCTGTCGCCAACTCCTCGATCTCGACGCCGATCCCGTCGCCATCCTCATGGCCCTGGGCGAAGATCCGCTGATTGGGCCCCTGGTGACCAACGATCCAGGACGGCGAGTGCCGGGGGCCGTCGACGGATTCGAACTAGCCGTACGCGCCATCATCGGACAACAGGTCTCGGTCGTCGGCGCCCGCACCATTGCAAGCCGTCTCGTAATGGCCGCGGGAGAAGCGCTACCGCACGCCAATGGTGCGATCACGCACCTCTTCCCCACGCCCTCCGCCCTCATAACCCTCGCGAACGATGACCCGGGAGCATTCTCCATGCCGACGAGTCGACGCCAAGCATTGGTGGCGCTGGCCGAGGCAGTCAACAACGGCGACCTCGTTATCGACTCGGGCACGGACCCCACTGAACTGCGCCGGGCACTCGTTGCCCTTCCGGGCGTTGGCCCGTGGACGGCCGAGTACGTGGCCATGCGAGCACTGCGCGATCCCGATGCCTTCATGCCCACGGATCTTGGCATCAAGCGAGCGGTCGAGACGCTCAACTTCCCTCGCGGCGCGACCCAGCTAGCAACACTCACCAACAACTGGCGGCCGTGGCGGAGCTACGCCATGGCTCACCTCTGGTCGATCCCTAGTACTCCGACACCAAAGAAGGAAAAACAAACGAAATGACAGTGACCACGTTCACCGCGACACTGAACGTACCAATTGGCCAGCTCCTCCTCGAAAGCGACGGAGACTTCCTCACTGGCATCTGGTTGCCCGACTCTCCTCGAACGATCACCGAGCACCGCAATGACGCATTACCCGTGCTCAAGAACACCGCCGATCAACTGCATCAGTACTTCGCCCGCCAACGCATGTCCTTCGACTTGCCCACGAGGCTCGACGGCACCGAGTTTCAACGCGAAGTGTGGGCCGAGCTCTCGCGTATTCCTTATGGCGAGACCATCACTTACGGCGAACTGGCCCGACGAGTAGGTCGCCCCAAGGGATTTCGAGCCGTCGGACAGGCCAACGGGAGAAATCCACTACCGATCATCGTGCCATGCCACCGCGTTCTAGCGAGTGGCGGTCTCGGCGGTTACGCCGGGGGGCTTCCTATGAAGCGGGCTCTGCTCGAACTCGAGAGCGGTACATCATGATCAGCGCGCACGTTGACACTGACGGTTGCGTCAACGGTCTGGCACCGCCCCATGGTCTAATCATCAGCAGAACTGGCGCGAGATGCGCCGCCAAGAGTGCACCATTTAAACTAGTTCACCAGCCGAACAGGCCCCAAAGAGCGTCATGATTTGCCCCTCTACCTAAGTGAATCGCTGCGCTCGGTTCACGTCGGCCCCACAATGCGAGCAGGCGGATCGCCGGCTCAAGGTAGGCGTCGACTCGCCTGTCTTCAACGGATTCGGTACGAACTTCCAGAACACCGTTCGCTCGAGAAACAATCACGTCGTCCTGGGGTTCACTACGAAGCACAACGTGAAAGTCCCCGAGCGGATGCTTCGCGACCCGCAATCGATTCTCAAAGGCCTCAGCGAGTACGGGCATTTCAGTAAGGATCTTGATGGCGTGCACCGTGAGTTCGGGTTGAGCGAGCATCTCCCATCCGACCTCGTCGCGCCCGACGATGTCCCAGCGGTGCAAAGTGCGCTCACTGCGCGAGTGCGTCACAAACTCTGCGGCGTGCATCAGTCTGCCCGTAAACGGCACCGCGTCATCGACGTGCGCAGCGAGCCGGTCGCGCGCCCGCTTCGCGCGTTCAACCTGTTCAAAGAGAAGAGGACGCAGTAGCCGATCCTCCATCGCGCAATACGGGGCCTCACGATCGTCGAACGGCCGCGTGTCGCGCGGTGTTCCACCGGCCAAATGATTCTCAATCAAGTCAGCAATCTCCTGTGAACCGGCTGCCAGATGCGCGGTGATTTCATGTACCGTCCAACCTTGACAGGCCGTCAACCGGGAGGATCGAGAGGACATCAACGTTTCGATGAACTCCCTCCCTTCATCGACAACGGGCGACGGGTTTGCATTTCCAGTAGTCTCCATTCCGACAATGGTAGGGACCGATACTGCCCATTATCTGGCGGAAATCAGACACCACGTCTCTTTCTGACCGTATTTCTTGACGAGCTCCGGCTCCTGTCGAAAATCGGCTTTGCGTTACCGAATCCCAAAAGTCAGCCGGGATGTCCCGAGCAAGTATTCTACGATGCGAATGTCGTCGCGCGTCGTGACCCCTCACGCGGATCCCAAGATCGATTACCTTGGAAGGCGGCCCCGAGCGGTCGTTGCCACGCTCTCGGTAGCGAATTCGCTCGGGCACCATTTTGAACTGCAATGATTGATACATGTCCGACCTTCGCGAATTACTCATCACCGCCACTCGAGTCGCTGACTACCGCGGGAGGGTGAACGAACTGGCTGTCTTTCCCGTGGTCGATCTCGACGACCTGCGCGCCGCACTCGGGCCTCTCCGCGATGGGCCAACCGCGGCCGCCATCGACGAGTTGGTTCGAATCGTCGAACCCGCGCTCGTGGCGACGACCGGTCCGTGCTATTTCGGATTCGTAACCGGTGGGCCCTCGACGCTGCGACCGCTGCGGACATGCTCACGACCGGCTGGGATCAGAACGCCTTCAACGTGGTGATGTCACCCGGGGTGGCGATGGTTGAAGACGTGGTCGGTGCGTGGTTGACGGACCCACTTGGTTTGCCGGCCCACGCGTCATTTGGGTTTGTGACCGGTGGTCAGGGTGCTAACACCGTTTCACTCAGCGGCAGCGCGTCACCACTTACTGGCCTGTTCGGTAGCCCCAGAGTGCGGGTCATAGCTAATGGTGAGGGCCACGCCATGATCGACATGGCACTGCGCGTCCTCGGCTTCGGTACTGGAATGCTGAAGCCTGTGGTCATGGACTCACAAGGCGCAATCGACACCGAAGACTTGGTCCACGTGCTGGATAGCGCTTCCCTGGGGCGAACCATCGTGTCTACAGGTCGGCAACGTCAAAACCGGTGCCTTCGATGACTCCAGCGTCGCGATGAACATATCTGCGGCCCACCCGCCCGTGCTTCTCTTCCGCTCGGCCCTGCATCAGATGGACCCTGATTTCGACGGCTCATCGCCACAGCGCCGACACCTCGCCGATCTCTTGAATCGCGTGTATGGTGCCGCCGAGCGTTCACGGTCGGATC
>JAKASN010000074.1 GCA_021819025.1 Actinomycetes bacterium
GATCACCGTGGAGGTCATAGCGAGGTTGTCGGCTAAGGTTATGCCCTGATTTTTGATGCTGAAAGTGTCAGTTACCGCTACCACGTAGTTGATTTCGCCAATTCCCACTGCCATGGCTCGGTCCAGCCCCCGCTCATTGAGAACCAAGCCGATCGCTACCGATCGGGCACCTTCGGAAAGTCCCCGCATTACTGCTTCGGCATCGGCCATCTGTGGCACACGCTTGGGGTTTACAAAACTGCACGCCTCGACGCGGACGAGGCCGGCCGATACGCTCGCTTCGATCAGCCTGATCTTTTCAGAGGTCGTGAAGTCCACCGATTCGTTCTGCAGCCCATCGCGCGCCGACACCTCGACGATCGTGACCGACGGTTTACTTGTCATGTTGGCCTCCAAAGTTTCGCCCGTTTTAGAGAAAGCCCCCCGAAATGCCCTGAGGCTTCACTAAGCGGATCTCATTGCGCCTAATAATAACAACCACGATCGCACCGGGGGAAACCGGAGCACCCTTTAGCGTTTGCGATGGCTCTCAAGGCCTGGGAAGTTCAGGCCGCTAGTCTCGACTAGAGACAACGCTGGCAACCTACATTGCGAAAGAAGCTCCTTGTGAACGACGATACGACTTCCCTCACCGCAGATACTTCAGAACTACAGCGGAGGCTGCGCAATCCTTACGGGGTCAAATGGACCCAGTTTGACTCCGAGGTGATCCCAATGTGGATCGCTGACATGGACTTTGGCGTCGGCGAAGCGATCACAGAGGCGCTATGTGACGCCGTTGGAGGCTTTGGGTTGGGTTATTCACGTCAAAGTCTCTACGATGGCGTCATTGAAGCCCTTGTCAAGCGCTATCAAACCAAATTCGATACCAACTTGGATCCCAATCTCTCCTTGTTGTCGACAGACGTGGTACAAGCTATCTACCTTGCGCTATCCACTCTGAGCGAGCTTGGTGAGAAGATCGTGGTGCAATCTCCCATCTATCCCCCCTTCATCGACGCGATCCGAGACCTCAAGCGCGAGGTCCTCTACAACAACTTGCGAGAAACCGAAGTGGGATTCTTCCCAGACATGGAAAACCTCGAGGTCCTCTGCGCCGACCAAGCAACGAGGGTACTCTTGCTTTGTAATCCCCACAACCCCACTGGACGTGTCTTCACCGAACTGGAGTTGAATGAGATCGCGGCGATAGCAGCTCGTCACCACGTGGTGGTAGTGGTGGACGAGATTCATGCCGAGATTGCTTACGCCCCCCATCGACACCTGCCATTTTCCAAAGTAGCGGCCAAATTTGGCACGGAGTACATTCTGCTTACTTCGGCCTCCAAGGCATTTAACCTCGCGGGGCTTCGCTGCGCGGTAGCGAACTTCTCCTCCAAAAGGCTTCTCGCTCGCTATAACTCTCTTCCTTTCCACATGCGCGGTGCGGTCTCAAACTTAGGTATGGTGGGCACGATCGCGGCTTGGAACAGCGGCGACTCCTGGCTCAAGGGGGTAATGGCTCAACTCGGGTCGAATCGCACCTATATCAGCGAATTCATCGCCGAACGCTGCGCGGGCATCGGCTACCACCAGCCTGAGGGAACTTATTTGGCATGGTTGGACTTTGGTAAAGTAACCGCTCTCGACGATCCCGCCGAACGCATTGGCGAGGTAGCCAGAGTTGCGCTATCTCATGGGGTGACTTTTGGACCCGGCGGCACAGGACGCGCGCGACTCAACTTCGCCACTTCCTCGGCAAACCTTCAAGCAGGTTTGGAAAGGATTGCGGCATCTCTCCCCCTGCTCTAGGAGGAGCAGCACCCAAAAGTTCGCTTAGGAAAAGCATTGTCGCTATCGATGCGACCAACCCCCATTGACACATCATGGCAACCACACAGAGCCGCATCGCGGCACACGCATAGCTTGTGACCTCAAGGAGACCCGGTCGTGTAAGTTTCCCATGATCCTCAGTAGCGGGTCCAGCCCTTGAAGATCGGTGCGGGGAAGACCTGCTTAGCAGCCTTGACATCGCTGGCGTCCGGGGCTACAGAGGCTTGGCCATGGAGCCTTGCAATCTGGTCCCACCGCGCGCCGATTGCGAGCGTTCCGAGCACAGCTGAACGAGCAGAGGAGTTCGCCGCCTTGGCGGAGGAGGTCGAGAGACCGCAGGATAGGCAGAGCGCCTCTGCGAGGCGAGAGCCAGCATGGCCCAAGGGTTACTTCTTCGGTCGGCCGGGACCTTCCGGCAGCGGCTGAGGAGGCTATGCCGGAGGCGGCCATCGCGGTGAGAGGCTCAGGTCGATCCGAGGAGCCAGCGAGGGAGTAGAGGCGGCTCGCCGGCCGACGTGTGGCGGGGTCGCCCCGTCGGCACAGAACGGGAGAAGCGTCAGGCTCCGATTCCACGATCGGAGGGACAGAGCACGGGACGGGTCACGCGCACAGATCCGGCGCAGCCTCTCTGTGCGAACGCGGTATCGATGGCAGCGCAGTCACAGCTGATTCCCCTAGGGAAGAGTCGCCGCGGGCTCGAAGTATGGGATCCCCATCCCAAAACAAGCGGGCGGATTGTGTCCGTGCTGTGACGATCTTATCACCGTCGGAGAGCCCATCGGAAGGATCTGAGCGCCAGCGCATCTCCCGGTAATCCAGCAGTTCAAACCAGCCGCAGCGACGCCCTCCGAGACTGCTCCCGTGAAGCTCGCAGGGAACCCCATCAGAGAGCCAGGTCACCTAGGGCCTAGTCGCTTTGCTCCTCCGGCCCCTGGCGGATCCGACCCGGCATGGGTTTTACCCAATCCCGCTTGTACCACAGGAATAATGTTGAGGATATATTGGGGATGTAGCCGGCGGTAACTTTCAGGATTGTTGCTGTGCCCTGTGCTTTTTCTCCGCGTGGGTTTGTTCTTGGATATGTCCTCGCACCGTGTTTCGGCTTTATAGCGACAAGGGTCAAGATGAACGGTCTGGGACCGCCCTTGCGCCCGCCTCGAACGTTGCCTTGATGAGGCCATCGAACAAACACTCACAAGGAGATTCGCAATGAACAGGTCAACATACAACTGGATTGGAAGCACCATCCAGTGCCGTCACTGCTGTGAACGGGTCACTCAAGTCGAAAACGACTTCCTTTGCACCTCGTGCCATCAGCTCACTCAACTCTTCCCGAATGGCGAGACCAATCGTCGCCGTCGCGGGCACGCCTTCGTCGCCGCTTCGATGCTGAAAACAATCCCTGCGCTCTACGCCACAGAGAACATTCCCTGCGAGGTCAAGACCCTCTACGCTCACTACTTCTACGGCGGCCATGACTGGTACATCGCAGAACTCGACCCCGAGACTGGACGTGCCTTTAGTTGCTGCCCCTGTCACCCCGGAGAGTGGGGATACGTGAACCTCGTCGAGATGGAGGCAACTGTCGGCGCGTGGTCCGTCATCGAGCGGGACTTGCACTTCGTTCCGACTTCGCTACAGGAGCAAGGCATCGCCTAGCTCCGCCAATCAGTGCTTTGGCATACCATTCGAATACCTTCTGCTCGAAGAACAGATGCGCGATCTTCTCGCAGACCATGACCGCAGCGCAACCGAGGGGGGTCGCGTCACTCATCATCAACAACAAGGTCAGAAGTCATCCAAGGCTTGACCTGAATCGTGTGCCGTTACCGGATTTCGTAGGTGCCATCGAGTCGGGCGCGTGCGATGACGTGTCCGGCCATGGCGTGGATTACCTCGGCGAGGGTGAACTTGTCGGACAGGTCGAGTTGATAGTCCAGGGCGAAGAGTTGAAAGACGTAGGAGTGTGGTCCGTGCGAGCGCAAGGGCAAGGGGCCGGCCCAGCCGCGGTGGCCGAGGGCGCCTCTGCCGTGTCTGAGACTGGGGATCGGACTGGGATGGGCGAGACCATTCTCGGGAATGCCGCTCCGAGACGGGTCGATACCGAGCGTGAGCCCATGAGTGGCGGGTGTCCGGCGGGGGGCGTCGGGGTCTTGCACGATGAGCACGAGCTCCGCGGTTTCGGCTGGCGGACTTGTCCAGGCGATGGCGGGTGAGATATTGGCCCCGAAAAGCCTTCCACGATGTCGCTCCGGAATGGGGTTGCCGTGGTCGAAAGCGGTGCTGGTGAGAGCGAAGTTCTCGGGTGCTTGCAGGTCGGGACGTGCCCAGACGAGCGTGTGGTGGCCCGCGCGTCGGTTGCGCAACGCGAGGCCTAGGGGGTTTGCAGGCATGGTCTTAATTCCTTCTTTCTTCATTTATTTGGCGTGTTGGGAAGTCGGGGTTGCGGAGTCTGCGGTCCAAGACCGAGAGGGCTGGCTTCAAGGTGTCGCGGTAGCCGCTTAGGCCGGCATCGATCAGGGGGACCTCGTCGTCTGGCTCAAGTAGGAAGATGGGCACGAATTCCATTCCCGGTGTGCGGATCATCGGCGGGGTCTCCTAGGTGAGCCGGGACGCGTCGCGGCGGTTGAATTCACAACGGTCTCCTATTGGCCTGGAGTCGGGTCAGTATCTCGTCCAGCCGGGCGAGGTCGTCGGAGTCCAGATTCGTCAGTGCGGTCGGTGGCTCGTTGATGATTGCCTGGCCGCGTTGCGCCGCGTCGCGTCCGGCGTCGGTGAGGTGCACGAGTTTGCGGCGGTTGTCGTCGGGGTGCGTGGTGCGATGGACCAGGCCTCGCGCTTCGAGCTGGTCGACGCCGACGGTCGCGGCTGGTGGGTCGATTTCGGCAGCGCGTGCGATTTCGCGCAGGGTCATCGGACCGTCGGCGAGCTTAATCAGCACGTCGACTTTGCCGGGCCCGAGATCGAGGGCGGCACGGAGGGCACGCCGGCGGTCCTGTCCGGTGACGAACTCATGCATGGCGCTCCACACTCGGGATGCAGTGTCGGACGGCGTGGTCGATTGGGTGGTCATTGAGCTCCTTTCGGGGCGGGGATCATGTCAGTTGCCAGGCGTGCGCCGTTTCGCTCGGCGGTCGCCAGCGCCCAGCGTCCGGTCGAGACCATGCCGAGCAGTACGACCATGACTCCACAGCCGGCGACCACCCCCCCACGCCGCGTGGCTTGCGCGCACGAAGCCGGCCGAGCTGCTCGCGATGATCGCACCGGTGACCGCGACCCCGATGGCCGCGCCAGTTTGGCGAAAGGTGGAGGCGATCGCGCCCGCGACACCGGACTGGTCTCGGGGCATGCCCGAGAGTGCGGTGTTGCTAATCGGAGCGCTGACCAGACCTGCGCCAGCACCGTAAATGAGGTAGGCGACGATCAGATACCACACAGCGGTGCGAGCGCTAAGGCCGATCAACATTACGGCGCCGACACCGATCAACGCTCCAGACACGATCAGAGCAAGCTTCGGCCCACGGCTGGCCACCAACCGGCCTGAGACGATGGATAATACGCCGAGCATCGCGGCCATCGGGATCGTGAGCAATCCTGCTTGTAGCGCGCTGAAGCCGCGAACATTCTGCAGATACAGCGTGTTGAGGAACAGAAAGCCTCCTAGGGTCGCCAGCGCGACCACCCCGATCAGCGCTGCGCCCGAGAACGGCGCGCTGCGGAAATACCGCATGTCGATCAACGGCTCACGCCGCCGGGATTCGACCATGACCAGCGCGATCCCCGCGAGCACGGCCACCGTGAACAGCGCGACGATCGGCGCCGAGCCCCACCCGCTGCGTGGCCCCTCGATGATCCCGGCGGTCAGACAGCCCAGTACCGCAGTCACCAGCAACTGACCGGGAGGGTCAAACCGGCGGGGTTGCTCGGCCCGCGACTCGGGCACGAATCGTTGCGCGAGCGCGATCGCGATCATGCCGACCGGAATGTTGATCCAGAAGATCGAACGCCACCCGAGCCCATTGACCAGCAGGCCCCCGAGCACCGGGCCGCTGGCGAGGCTGAGCCCGGCGACCGATCCCCACATGCCGATCGCCTTCGCGCGACCAGCGCGGTCCGTGAACGTGTTGGCAATGATCGACATCGCCACCGGGTTGAGCATCGAGCCGCCCATCGCCTGTAGTCCGCGAAAGGCGATCAGCCACCCGAGCGACGGAGCCAGGCTGCATGCCAACGACCCCAGCGAGAACGTAGCCAGCCCGATTTGGAAGACCCGGCGGCGGCCGAAACGGTCCGCGAGCGAGCCCGACAGCATGAGAAAGCACGCAATAACAAGGGTGTAGGCATCGATCGTCCACTGCAGACCGCTCACCGACGCGTGCAGCGCGTGCTGGATCGACGGCAGGGCGACATTGACGATCGTCGTGTCGAGGCCCGCCATGAACACGCTCAGAGAACAGATAGCCAGCACCGCGGAACGGCGCCGCGCGTCACCATCGGCAGAAATGGAGCTAATCGTTGTCATAAACATTATTGTATTACAACAACCAATTTGCGTCAACCCGATCCCATTCCAAGCGAGCGTCTATCTCATGCTCAGCGACCGCTACTTATTCGACGTCATGGCGAACTCGCAACGTCTACGGGGTGCGATGCGCACGCAGCGTTCCAAGCGACGTAAATTTGAACTCTCGGAAACCGTCATCAAGTTCCGGGCCCGTACTCGCGCAGATTTAGGAGGGCGGTAAGTCTGTTCCGTCACGGACGGGTATACCCCAAACGGACCGTCAGGCGCCTGCGATGTTGAACGTCAGGATGACATGCGATCCTGCATTTCCTGACACAACGAGGCCAATGTCTTAGATGTCATCCTGACAGGAGCAACACCTGTAATGGAGGACATCGCATGACCGGACAGAGAATCGGTTACATCCGTGTGCGCACCTTCAAGCCGGTCTCTGTGCCGATTAGCCGGTTAACGTGACGATGATTCCTGGGCGAAGAGCCGAGAGCCTTTTCAAGCCCCAAAGTCCTTCACTAAAAGCGTTGCGCGCAAAGAGTGAACCAAGTCCAGTTGGAAACTGCATTCTGGGTCGAGTAAAACCGAGCATTGGGGTTTAGCTCCCGTCATCGCGAGATCTCACCAACGGATCCCCAAGGGATGCACTTTGCCCGTCTCGCGGAGGCCAATCGGGTCCCCTAAATCCAAGCGCAACAGTCTCTATCGGAACCAGGACAGTTCAGAGAAACCGACGGCGAACAGTTGTGGCATGAATGCGCGTTAGACGAGGGGTACCAGGAGGGATATCGCAGGCCACCGTTTGACGTAGTCATTGCGATGTGCCAACTACTGAGCGTGGTGCCAAGCACGGAAATCACATGGGGGCCGGGAACGCCTTGGAATGTTTACCTCCGGCGCATCGACGTCGAGTTCCATCGAGAGCCGACCAACTTCATCGGAGACGATGAGCGTCCTTACGGCGACTTCACGCTCGTAGGGCATGCGTGGCCCTTGAACGACATGAAGCCGAATGAGCCGGTGGCCGCCAAAGGAAGGTAGGGGCTCTGGAATTTGCCCGGGGATCTGAGCTAGAGGGAACCCGACGGAGGTGCTTAGGCCCTAACGATATCAGCCCAACTTGGAGCGCCACAATCACATCCTGAAGGGACCTTAGGAGGTCGCGCCGGTCTATCTCGAGACCCCACACCGCATCGAGGTCCTTTTGCTTTGCCACTTTTCCGCCCTGCTCGGCGAGGCGCTCATCGAAGACGAGATGCGCGCCTCCTTGAAAGCAGCGGACCTCACCGGCATCCCGCTTTACCCCGAGCTTCGCAACTGTCCGGCCCCGAGCGCGCCGCGCATCCTTGAGATCTTCGGCGGGAT
>JAKASN010000075.1 GCA_021819025.1 Actinomycetes bacterium
AGTTCGTCTTTGTCCAAAATCAGTCACCTCCCTTGACTGGGTCGTCGGAGTATTACCAGACGATCACGGCCAGCGACTTGAGCTCCACATTTTCAGGCAGGTTCAGTGTGGCCTGTCCCTCGTCGTTTAGTACATCCTCCGCGATGGTGGCGCCGGCCACAGCCGGATCGCTTACGGTGATCACCCGGCCAGCTACCTCCGGTCCCAGTTCTATATGGAGTTGGCCATCGACGACGGCGCCCGAGCCAGTTGGAATAGTGGCTTGGGCCGGAGCGCCAATGTCATGGGTGGCTTGGTAGCCAAGCGAGACGCCGTAGGAGCCGAGCAGGGTAAGTTCCCAGGTACTTTGGATCCCCTCTTTGACCGCGGAGAGCATGCCCACGACGCGTGCGCCAAGAGTCTCCCGTGCGGGCGCAGATACTGGTGCTGGGTCCCAGAGTTCCGCTGTCGTCAGCTGAGTCGCTTCGGCGAGGGCCTCAATTATCTCATCCGAGAGAAGAGAGGTGGGAAACAGCCCGGCTTCGAGCCAGGAGACTAGCTTGGACTGAACCCCTGATTCTTGCGCCAGAGCCGAGGTTGACCAGTTCTTCTCCAGTCGCTTTTGGCGGAGCCGATCTCCGATTCGAGACGACCTGGCGAATTCTTCGGGTCTGGCATTAGCCATTCCCACGAGGATCCCAATTTGCTCTTCGCGCAACTGGCCGAGTTCGAACAGGTTCCGAGGTGCCCCAGGGGGGAATGAATTTGTACTTGTGGTTGGTTTCATGAGACTTCTCTTTCTACTGGTTTGTTTTGTTTATGCGACCTTGCGGTCCTCTAGTGACCGATATGGCGGGCAAGCCGTCAGGCGGAGGGATAAGATACGTCGCAGCCTGGATCAACTGAGGAACTATTGCCTTGATGCAGCGCGTTTGTTCCATTGAGAGCTGATCAGCGCGGAGGAGTTCTAAGATCTCCCTCCAGTGCCTGCCTTCGCCGCTAAAGGCTCTCCTTGTCCAGGCGATGATTGCCCCATGGTCAGGATCGGTAGCGACCCAGCATGCCAGTCTCCGCGCGTCTGGGTGCCCGCACACTTCGGCAAGCTTGGCATAGAAGCTGCGACGGGCAACCGACCTTTGCTGTCGTTGCGCATCATTGACAGCTGGTCTGCTATCGAGTCCCGCGAAAAGTCCGTACTCTTCGAGATGCTTGCGGTTGGCATGGCTGCATCCTTTCAGGGCGGCATCGACGAGAGGCTTCCAGGCTGCATGGTTCTGATCCATCGCCAATGAGGAGACGACGGAGTCCTCAACATTGACATTGCGATCCACTGCCACCTGTGCTCTCGGCGAGTTCTCGGATTCGTCTGTGGATTTAGCTTCCGCAAATTGTGCTGGAAGTTCTCGTCCGTCTCCGCTGTCTTTTTTTCTTCGTTGCCGCCAAAGTTCGCCAAAGCGCCACTCGAAATAAGCTACGGCGTCGAGTCTTTTTTCGGGTTTCCGGGCATAAAACGCAATGATGCCGACGGCAAGGTCGTGCATGTGCTCATCCAGGCGGTTCGATCCGGCCATACCTCGCTTAATAAGGTAGCTCTTGGCGCGTCCGCGAAAGTAGTCGTATAGCAGCGCCCAGGGGCGATCTCGATGCTTGTCGACCTGAAGCGTTGTTCTCAATTCAATTGCATCAGCAAAGCACAGACCGCGGCTTTGGAGCGCGGATTCAACTTCGGACGTCTTCTCATGCCACCAAAGATCTTCTGAGAAAGGCTGGTCGATATGAGTTTCAGCGCACCACCAGTAGTGCTGTAGCACAATCATTGCAGCTCTCGCTTCACCGGATCGGTCACAGAAATTATTCCCGGTATTTGGCACTTCTTCGAAGCCTTTCTTTGGAAGTTTCTTGAACATAACCGCAGACAATTTTGAGTCTCCATTATTATTCATTTTTGCTCCGAGATGGTAGCGCTCGATAGAGATGAGTTTGATCGCATTGACAACCGATACTGCGATTTCCCTGGCGAAATCACCGCTGGCTGCCAAGAACTCCCTGGTGTAGCTAGCTCCCCGTAGAAGAGACTGCCATAGCGGGGAGATAGTTGGCCGAGCTCTGCCGTGGAGTAGGCCCCCCTTCGGTACTCAGCATCGGGGGTGTCGGAGGGATCCCACAAACCAAGGAGTCCTGCCACGGCTCGCCCAGGGGCGGATCGGACCGTAATCCTTGTCATATGCACTCTCCTTCCTTTGCTTGATGTTCGGTGCAACCCCGATAACAGTTACGAAATCGCCGAGAGTCGCTGTGAGATCTTTCTTTACGCCAGCACGTCCGCTTGCTTTTGCGCACTGCCCCATGACGCGGCTGCGGTGAGGGGCCGCGAGCGGTGGTCTTCCAAATGGCTCAGCTGCTCCAGATCTTTGCATCCAGAGCAACCAAGCCTGCTTATTGGGCTACGAGAGGTGTCCGGGGAAGTGCACCTCAAGCGAACCCAATGGTGATGAGGTCCCACTGCCGCACTCTCTAATCCTGAATCCACGCATCGACTCCTCCAAAACCGATTCAGGCGCCAAGATTCGACGAATCACGCCGATCGAGCGGAGATCAGCTCGCTAAAACGAATTCCGACTCACCCAGGGGCACGAGGAATCAAGGACTCTTGATTTCGCTTTCATTGTCGACACTCCAGGATGCGCAAGAGCGCTTTATTTGGGGTGGTGCCTGAACCCCGAATTGTAGTGCCCTACCCGGTAGCGGGCTGAAGGGCACGCAGAGTTCCAAGAGCGTGGAGGAACTTGTTCGCCCAGGGCCAGTGGCGTGGTCCCCGAAGGGTGATTCTCCCGGAGACATTTACCAGTCGGGCCGGAATTGAGATAAATCTCGTTCTCATCGTCGCTGAGGCGACAAAAGTCCCAGCAGTAGTGATCTCTCCCAGACGAGCGCTCCAGCGAAGTAGGTTATGGGCGAGCATCGCAGATGCGAACCAGGCGCCATTGGCAGAGAAGTCTCCCGAGGGAAGGTGCTCGAGGGCAGAATCTTTGATGCCGCGGATGGCAAGCTCAATGACAGCGCGGTTGCGTTGGAACTGATCCGCCTCAACAGTAGTTCCGCCCATATCGGTGAGAAAGGCGAAGTATCGCCAGTTGGGCCAGAGTTCGCCTTGTTTGCCGAGCAATCTGGTGCGCCGTACCACAAGCCTGCGACCTCCGTAGGTGGTCTCAGCCACTGCGGCTTCGCCGCCGGGGGTATAGGGGATCGCAGTCCAGGCGTCCTCATCAATCTCCTCTATTGCCTCTTTGACTGCCTTGGTACCCGCACGTATCGCCATGGAGTAGCGGACATCGAGCTTTTCCAGCAGGGATATCGTCTCATTGGACCAGTAACCCGAATCAAAGCGCATCACGATCTCCGTGGTTGGGTCCCGTCGCCTCACTCTCGCGATGGTATCGGAGATGAAGGGTCTCACTCCGCGGCCGGTATTGGCCGAACCTTTGCGAAGCCTTCCACCGAGCATCTCCCCGGTATCTTCCCTAACACCAAGTATCGGGTGATAGGCCCGGCACTTGGTATAGCCGAAGTTGCCCCCCTGTTTCTTGATGCCATGTACTTCACATATCGTGGAATCGATATCTATTACCAGCTGGCCATCTTTCGGCCCTGCTCCCAATGCCCAGGCCCGTTCCAGCGCTGTATCTAGGACCGAATCCAACTGGCGGACGTTTCCAAAGGTAAAAGCCCGGAGAAAGGTACCGATGGTAGAAGGAGCCATCACCTTATGCCCGAGTACCGCTTGGCTTGCTCCAGCACGAAGGATATCGAGGTGGTCGATGTGATTGGCTCCGGCGGTCATCGCATGGACCAGAGTGAGAATCTTGGCTCGGCGGGTTGGCTCCACCGAGCCGGGAGCCAAGTGAGACCTTGGCTTCGATCAGTTCCTCGAGTCCAAGGATTTGAGAGAGCGTGGAGACCATAACAAGACCGGCGTTGGCCACAAGATTCTTGTCATCGAAGGCCACTTGGATCCGCTCAATCCGGCCAGGTGTTAGAATCACAACCAGTGCCCTTTCGTTGGTGGCGTTGGCCGGTCTTACAACTACCATTCTACCAGCTCAAAGGGCACTATTTCTTTGTATCGGGTCTCTTTATGCGATAACTTTCGGTGGATCGAAGCTTATTGCGCTCACTTGGTTGTTTCTCCGACGTGGGTGGATCCGCGGTTGAAGTCAATTCTTCCGACGAATCCGTTCGGCGTCGCATTTTTCCCTGTGACCTCAACTAGTGCGGGCGAGCAGATATTCCCTCGGGCATTGTCTCGGCCAGCTGACACCGGACACCGTATGACGCCACAGAAGTCGACGGCCTAAGCGATTCGAGCCGACTCCAACGAACTCCTAGTGCGTGGTAGTTTCCCCCTCACGGGGCGAAGATCCTCCCTCGGCCAGCAGTAAAACTGCGACGGTCGTATAGGCGGTCCAACTTTCCGACTATTAGCGAAATGGGCTAGCGCCTTAGCTCCTCCTCTTACGATGCATAGGGATGGAATCGAGAGCTGACCCGAGAACGGTGTCACGCCTGGTTGTAGGCCAGGATTATCCGGCTCACCGGGGGGATTTCATGAGGTGGTTCCCTGACGATAAGGCATGTCGGAATTACCTTGAGCAGCTTCGCTGGCCTGAGGGATTTGTCTGCCCAGCGTGCGGGACCAACGGCGAACCCTGGCATCAGAGTCGAGACCGGCTTGTGTGCCGCGTCTGTCGGCGCCAAGCCACCGTGACTGCCGGGACCATCTTCGACAAGTCTCGGACGCCTCTGACGACCTGGTTCGAGGCTGCGTGGTCGATCACAACAGCTAAGAACGGGCTCTCGGCGGTGACCCTCGCCGAGACGCTCGGGGTGAGTTACCAGGTCGCCTGGCCGATGCTTCATCGCTACCGGGTAGCCATGGTGCGGGCCGATAGAGACCCGCTGTATGGCAATGTCGAAGTCGATGAAACCCTAGTGGGCGGGGTAGACCATGGTGGCAAACGCGGCAGAGGCGCTAAGAAATGCATCGTGTTGATCGCCCTGGAGCTCAAGGCGCCTAAAAGCTTCGGGCGGGTACGTCTGCGCCACGTTCCCGATGCCTCCATCTCCAGCCTCGTTCCGTTTGTGTGTGATATCGTAATGCCAGGTTCGGTTCTCGTCACCGACCCTTGGCGTGGCTACAACGACGTGGTCAAGCATGGCTACACCCGCAAGGCCATCAACATCGAGGACTCCGGCGACCCTGCACACGTTGTCATGCCCGGCGTGCACCGGGTGGCAAGCCTGCTCAAGCGATGGCTCCTCGGCACTCATCAAGGCGCCGTTGACCCTGTACACCTGCGGTCTTATTTGGAGGAGTTCACCTTCCGGTTCAATCGCCGTAACTCCCGATCCAGGGGACTCGTCTTCCGACGACTCCTAGAGCAGGCAGTTGCCACCGGTCCGGTCACGGAGGCGGAAACCATCCGGGGCTACCACTAGACGGGCAACCACTAGATATAGGGGGTGGAGGAGCTAAGCCGTTAGCCCTTTTAGCGAATTCTCCGAGCTAATCGAATCGCGACTGTCATGTGCGATGCATCAAGAAGGCGTGATTGCCGTGATCCGGGCAACCGCCCTTGACCCTAACAGCTCTGACGCTTGGCATTGGTGGAACTTTGAAGCGATATTTTTTCTGGGCCAGGGCGATTCTGACAGTACGGACAAGCAGGGTACTTTTGGAAAATTGTCAACTTCGGGCTACGTCGGCATGTCTCCACAAAAGCTAATTGGCGCCCAAACGGTCTCGATCGTTGACAGTGGATGGCGCAAGGGGTAGCCTTGCGCTGGCCAAGCAATCGTTCGGTTGGTTGTTATTGGCCTTGACAGACAACTTGTATGGGGGGAAATTGATGACTGTAGAAAGTGAAGCGAAACCCGCGAATCGTGCCGTGGTGCTCGGGGATCCAGCGACCGGTGGGGTAGCGTTGCTCACCGTTGTTTTGCTGGTTCTAGGGCTGGCATTTACCGGCATAATTCCAGGGACCGCTATCCCTCTCACCGTTCCGATACTACTTATGGCCGGATACGGGCAACTCCGGCTCGGACTTCTCGCCATCGCGAAGGGTGACAACATTATTGGCCTATTCTTCGCTGTGTTCGGCCCATTCTTGATTGCGTTTTCGTTGCTCATCGAGGGACTGCCCCGCGGATGGTTCCCTGTCCCAGCGAAAGATATTCCGCACGCACAGGCAGGGTTCTTGCTCGCATGGACCATAATGATCACGTTGTATTTGCTGCTTTCGATCTTTTTGCCAGCTATTTTCACCGCCATTCTTGTTCCGGTCACAGTCGGGCTGTGGCTTCTGGTGTTCGGGATTTGGGGCAGCGTACCGGGGCTCGAGAAAGACGCTGGTTGGATATTGCTGTTAGCCGCCGTGGGCGGACTCTATTTCGTGGCTTCTTCCTGGTTGACCTGGGTTGGCCACGATGTCCTGCCCCATGGTCGACCGCTTGTGCCGGCGCGGAGCGCCACAACCCAGGCCTAGAACCAATTGTCGCTGATTCCCGATAACGGGAGTTGGCGGCAAGAAATCAGTGTGAAAGCGTTTTCATGCGCTATGTCTCCTCCGGCTGAAAACGTCGCAGTTGTTGAGGCCGGGGGTTCATTTTTCAATTAAGGGTTGTTCTGTGGCTATAACGACGTGGAGGTAAATGGAGGTGGTCACGACGCAGCGGGGACACATGTTTAAAGGCTCTATTGACCTTCATGTGGATCAACTCGCCCTGTCGTAGGGAAGTTTGAGATCAATCGGCCCACAGGAAAGCATCACCAACGCCAGAGTCGCCTGAGCGGAATGAAGCCCGTAGCATCTCGCGATGATCGAGCGGATCTTGGTGTTCAAACCTTCCACTCGGCCGTTGGAAACCCCAAGTTCAATTGCGGCCATGATGCCCGCCTTGTGGGAGCGGACCGTCTTTGACAATCGGACAAAGCTCGGTATTCGAGACGGCGATGCTCGGGAGCACCAGCGCTCCAGCATTTCGCTCACCTCATCGTTAGTGAGATCGCCAGCGAAGACCGCACGAAGGGATTCTTTCATCTCATATGCCCGCCAGAGCGCTCCGCCGGTTCGCTTGATTCTGCGTAGGGTTTCACCCTGGCGCTCAGTCAAATCACCGGGATTTTTGAGCAAAGCCCACCGTGCCCCTGAGAACTTGCGGGCGTACTCTGGAGAGGGAAGCTTTCTCATCTGGCGCCAGAGGTCTCTTCTCACCTCTTCCAGGGCCTCTGTGCCCAACTTTACCACGTGAAATGGATCGAGGCAGATCCGGGCCCCCGGAGCGTGATCAGCGAATGCCTTGGCGAAAGCTGGTCCCATATCCATGGTGGCCGCTTTGATCTTTGCGGCTCTGTCTGGGCCGAGTTCCTCAAAGAACCCATCGAGGCTACTTGCGCTTTTGCCTTCTGCCCCCTAGACGATTCTGCCAGTATCGTGATTGGTGACCAGAGTAAGGTAGTTGTGATGCTTTCGGTAGGAGATCTCATCCACCCCTACCAGAAAGAGGTTCTCCAAGCGTTTGGGATCGAGCTCTTCAGCTACCACCCGTTCGCAGATCATTCCCACCGTTCGCCAGGCGATCCTAGTCAACTTGGTGACGGTGGTCTTATCCATCTTGGAGGTTGCCCACGCCACCAGGTGCTCAAAGTCTCTG